>JAYTDP010000120.1:0-6093 GCA_043735865.1 Bdellovibrionales bacterium | reverse complement strand
ACGCCGAACCCAATCAGGCGCGCGAGTTTATTATGAGCTGCACGTATGGAGTGTTGGCGGGCACACTTGTGGGCGCCGCATCGCTCGCGTTTGTCGACAAGCCTGGAGACAATTTACAGCGTGTCGCAAGAGGCGCGTCGCTCGGCCTTTATGCCGGCATAGGGCTTGGTTACTACACGGTCTACTATTTACCGAAGCAGCTTCAGAAAGAAGAACAAGACCGCCTTGATCCAGATCATCAAACGGACCAGGTTAAGAAAGAAAATAATTTTTCGGTTTTTCCAATTATCGCCGATGCCAATACTTTTGGTTTAGGCATGGGATATCGCTTCTAGTTTTATTAAACGCCGCCGCCAAATAAGAAATTAAGACCTAGTTCGTACTCGACGTCCGCGCCGACGGATTGGCTCTGACCGAATTTGATCGTCCAGCAATCTCCGGGTGGTTTAATGACGGCGGCGTACTGCCAGCCTTCCAATTTCCAAGTAATGGCGGAGTATTTTGCTTTGCCGACGATGTCGACGTAGCCGGATTTCCAGCCGAGACCGGCGCCGTAGTATTCGGTTTTTTGGCTCGGATTCACTTGGTTCAATACCTGATCGACAAAAACTTCTCGAGCGTAGGTCACTTCTAGAAAGTTGTTCATGAGAGTCATAAAACGCAAACGCGTCGACCAATTTGTCACCTGCAAATAAGGATAGTAATCGCCTACAGTATGGGTTTCAAACCGCTCTCCTCGTACGTCCAAAAGTCCATTAATCGGAGACCAGGGCCGAGGACTTTCGCGACCGACCTCGTTGAAGTCATAAGATTGTTTGAGTTTTATTCTTGCGAGCTGGTGATAGTCGGCGACTTCGCCTGAGTATTTTTTTCGTATTAAATTATTGGTTAAGATAAACGTAGCGAGACGTTTGTCAAAAAGACGATCGCGGTAATCAAATTGTATTTTCGAAGATTCACTATAGAAGTCATTATTGGTCACTTCTTCAGCGCTTCGCGCGTAGGGTTGACCTTCAAAGTCACCAAAGAAAATATGGTCCGGCCGCTTGCTCCAGGGAATCGTTGAATAAACAATTTCGGGCACAATCTCATGTTTATAGCGGTCTGAAATTCCATCGTCTTTGCCGAAAACATATCCGGCCTTCGTACGAACGGAAATATCGGCTTGGACAAATTTGCGCTCGGCCGAAGGGCCGCACGACTCACCCGCAGGGCACACCGAGCTTGGATCTGCGACAGCGCCGAAGCGGTACTGGGCCTCGTTGTACGCGATCGTTGGGTTGATGTCTAAGAGTCGGCCGATATGAATTGGATAGCTGAGTGTGGGTGAAAAAATAAAACGCTGACCCGTTCGGATCACATCTTTTTGCGGATCATAACCATCGTGAGTTCCGAGTACGACACGCGTTTCATCTTTACCTTCGGCATTATACGTGGTCGGGGAAACGTCGTCGTAAGCGAAATCCTTACGAGCGAAATTAACGTAATTAAAATCGAAAGTGTAATAGAGGCCCGTCTTGGCGATTTCTTGTTGAGTAATATTATAATTAATCTCCGGAAAGCGGTGAACGGCGTTTTCATTCGAGGAGTCAGCATTTTGTTGAATGAGATTCACGTAATAGTCCGCTTCAATGCTCCTATGCTGAGTCTCTGTGTTCTGTGTTAATGACATTGAGTTTTCAAGAGCTGGGTCGCCGTGACCGGCCATCTCTTTATTAAAATCCCGGGGATAGCGTAAATCTGAAGCGGCATTGATATTGAGCCGATGAATCATGTTATTAGGCAGTTCGTAATAGTGCTGATAATGCACAAACTTCCGATACAAAATATTTTCGGTTGTGCCCGGCGCATCTTGACCGTCTTCGGTGAAGGCTCGGTCACGTAAGTAGGCCGTTTCGAGTTGGCCGTAACTGTTTTTTCCGAGCATATATCGGTATTCAATATGATTTTTTAGGCCTCGATTCGAGAAGTTGGTCATCGTGATTGTCGCATCTTGGCTCGGGCTAATGGCCCAGAAGAAGCTGTCGCCGATCGCCGCGCCCCCTTTTTTCGAATACTTAAATTCAGGAACAAGGACTCCCGACTGGCGCGTGCTCTTAAGCGGGATCAAAATTTTTGGTAAAATAAAAATCGGAAAGTCGGCGATCCTCAAAACAGGATAACTGATGTAGGCGTACCCACCGACTTCGGCGTCGATTTTGCTGCCAGAAAAACTCCATGCCGCGGGACAGGTTGTACACGAGGTGAACTGTGCGTGATGCGCGACATATTTGTTTTCGCCGGTCTTTTCGACCTTCTTCCCTTCGAAGACCACTTGGCCGGACTCTACAAATCCATCATCAATTTGACCGAGTTTGGTTTTGTAATTGTAAACGATCTTCGAACCTTGAATTGTCGTCGTCGGAGAAATGAGAAGGACGTTGCCGGTCGCAATGACTTCGCTTTTCTTTAAATTAACGACGGCCTTATCGCAGGAAAGTTTTTGCTCGTCCATTCCGATTTCCACGTGGCCTTCAACGATGACGGATTTCGTATCGTAATCACGCGAAACAGAATCTCCGCCGATTGTGATACCGTCGCTGGCAAGTGCGGACATTTGCGCCGTGGCAAATGGAGAAAAACCTAAAATGAAGAGTAAAACCAATGGCTGCAATAATCTCATAGGGTCGGCCTTCATCATAACTATAGGCTTGGCCGACCATCAAAGCTTTATTTCGTCTTCATCACGAAGACGCCATCCCAATTTGATGGCGGCGGCTCGTCAATGAGGTCTTGGCAGCGGTCGATGTAGAGCGCCGCCGGTTTGTCGGCCGGGAATACCTCCAGCGCCTTACGGAAATCGCCTATGGCTCCTGCGAACTCGGCCTTATGATACTTTTGATAACCGGAATTAAAATATTCAATAGAAAGAAGTTTCTCTTTTGACGGAGCCCCTTCGCTTACCAATTCGAAAATACGGACCGGCTTATTTTTACCTTTAACGCGGACCCAATCGACTTCGCGGCAGGTGAATGTGTCTTTAATCTCTTCAAATGTAAACTCACTGATGATGATATGAGTGCCGTATTCTTTATTAATGCCTTCGAGACGGGATGCCAAATTGACCGTGTCACCCATGACTGTGTAATTGCGCACAGTTTGGGATCCCATGTTGCCGACGGAACATTCACCGCTGTTGAGGCCAATCCCGATGTCGATGGGATCCATGTTTTTGGCGGCGAGCTCTTGGTTAAGGACTGCAAGGCGCTCGAGATTTTGCAATGCACAGCGAGCGGCCCACTTCGCGTGATCGGCCATAGGCACAGGCGCACCGAAGAAGGCCATGATCGCATCACCCATGTATTTGTCGAGAGTGCCTCGATTCGCAAAAACTAGATCTGTCATGGGGGTCAGGTAGGAATTTAAGAGATCAGAAAGATCTTTAGGATCGAGCTTTTCTGAGAAAGTTGTAAAGCCGCGAACATCGGAGAAAAAGACGGTGATTTTTTCTTTTCGGCCGCCGAGCTCAAGATTTTTTGGGTCGCGCAAGAGCTCCTCCACAATCTGCGGCGAGACATATTTTGAAAAAGTCTGGCGTAATTCTTTTTTGCTTCGCTCTTCTGTTAAATATTTGTAGAAGGTGAGTGCGGAGTAAGTGAAAAGGCATTGGAACATTGGGAACGCAATCGACACCACAACTCCGTGACTAAAGAGCACGTAGCGATCAAAAGCGGCGACGGCGACGAACGCGGCGAGCGAGAGAATGAGTCCCAGCAAAGCGCCGGAGTACGAAATAGCGCCAGATAAGACGACTCCCAATGCTAGCATGGCGACCGGCATTTTTAAATCCTCTTCAGAATTATGAAAGAGAAAATCTTTTCTTAAGAGATTGTCGATCGTATTTGCATGAGTTTCGACCCCTGGGAAGTTTTCGTCGAATGGCGAGACTCGTAAGTCAAATACTGCGATCGCAGTCGCACCGAGGACTAAAATCTTGTCTTTTAAAAACTGTGCTTTGGGGATTTCGCGCTCTCTGGATGACCAGCCGCCTGAGGCGTCCTTTTCGGTTTGAGTAACAAGAATAGTCGTCTTTTTTTCGTTCAGCAGATCGGCGACGGACGCGTGGGGAATACTATTGCGACGGCCCGCATAGTTGATCATGAGATAACCTTCATTATCGGTCGGAATTGTTCCGACAAGTTCACCTTCATTGTTATTGAGGCGAAACTGATAGATGCCACGGGCGTCGGCATTCTTGGGCAATTGTTTAACTTCGATTTCAGCATTGTAGTTTTTGGCGACTAAGTAGGCGAGTAGACCAATACTCGGCAGGTAACGGCTGCCGGTCCGGGTGACTAAGAGTGAACGGCGAATCGTGCCGTCGGTATCGAGAGAGGCATTGAAGTAACCGTGATTAGTCCCGTTGACCGCGATGGCCGGAATATTGAGAGTCCAATTAATCGTCTCTGGAATTGCGTTTCTTAAGGTCCGTTCATCAAGGATATGCACCCATTCGTCGAAGGATGCGGCCGGCAGTTTTCCGTTAAATAGTTCGTCTTTAAAGGCCTCCCAGTTTTCCGAAAGCGCTTTGGCGACCTCATCAACATTTTCGCCACTGGTGTTAAAAAACGATCGGCCGCAGAAATTGAGTTTTTCAGTGAGCATCTTTTGCATGAGTTGGCGGTTTTCGGAATCATTGGCGGGCGCCGGATTTGCAGCTTTGATTTCTTCTTCAATAGAATCCATTTTCTGGGTCGCGTAGGTATCCACTATTTTCGGATCAAGATTAATTTCTCGATCGTCAATGACGGCAAACGGATGCTCTTGGCTCTCAAGCATTTTATCGAGCATTGAATTTTTGAATGCCATGTCAATGCAAGGAGTTGCGCGAATCGGCAGGTTGTTTTCGTGAACTCGCATTGGGTTTTCGTAGAAATTTCCCAGAACGATCTTCGACTGATATTCTTTAATAAAATTAGAGAAGATCTTGTCACTGTCAGCGGCGTCTAAGATTCCATTGATATCCGTAATTGTTTTCTCATTGAGGGCCAATTTTTGACCAAGCTCACTCGCAAAACGAACCTCGGGACGATCACTTGCCTCACTCCACACAATATCGGTTGCGATGACTTTGGCACCGCCATCAATTGCCGCCTTCATCGCTTTCGCAATGACATCGCGGGGCCATGGCCAGCGGCCGACGAGGCCGATAGACCGATCGTCGACGGCAAGGACGCCGACATTTGGGTCCGGAGGGCGTGGACCTCGAAACACTAGTCGGTAATCGATCGACTTTTGGTCGACGTCATTCAAAAAGCGAAATACGCCGTCTTTTATCTCATTTGGATTTTGTCTTGCCTGATAATAGAAGAAAGCTGTCGCTGAGAACGCCGCCGTCAGGTAAATTCCGAGGGCGGTGGTCGACAAAAGGAATTTGAAACGACTCATGACCGACTGCTTATTATCCGATGCCATAAAACCTCTGGGCTAGACCTAATCATTAGCTGTTTGGTTATAGCGTAATTGGTCGAGGGAGCGTTGCCAAACATACGTTGGTCTATCAAATGAATCTGGACTCCAAACTCCCTCGCAAAAGCTTACAATGAAGACTGAATGTGGGGGCCTTATGGATACAAGAGTTGAGCATCGCGATGGCGTTTATGTGGTTTCATTAGCCGGTCAGCTCGATTTTGAAAGTGCCGACTCGCTTCGCGCCCAATGCCGAAAGGCTTTCCAGCAAAAAAAGGTCATTTTCAATCTTCAAGCCCTGAATTTTGTCGGCAGCAGCGGCCTTACGCCTTTTCTCGAGCTACTTGAAGAAATGAAAAAAAATCTCGGCAAAGACATCAAGCTTTGTGCGGTGAACCGCGATTTCTTGCGCCTCTTTGAAAGCGGCGATTTAGCTCAAATCGAAGTCTACGAAAATGAAGACAAAGCTCACAATGCATTTATTTTCTCACAATTCATCGCGAGTCTCGGAGAAAAAGGCGGCCCGACAGATGGCGCCGTCAGACGTGTGCGCTCTTTCGGATTGAATGACTATCATATGGAAGAAGACGGAGAATAAGACGGAGAATAAGACAGTTAGTTCTTGAGGACTGGTACGCGTCCCTT
>JAYTDP010000119.1:0-2263 GCA_043735865.1 Bdellovibrionales bacterium | reverse complement strand
TGAATCCGGCGAACGCATCGGGCTCATCGGCCCGAACGGCGCGGGTAAATCGACTTTGCTTAAAATTTTAGCGGCCAAAACGGATTACGATACCGGCCGCCTTTCAATCAACAAAGGCCTCAAGGTCGGATACCTCGAGCAAATTCCAACTTTTGCTGCCGACGCTACCATTCAGTCTACTATCGCTGAAGGTATGGCTGATGAACATGATTGGGAAGACATGGCTCGTGCTGAAGAAATGACGGCGAAACTAAATTTGACGCAATTCCCTTCAGATATGCTTGTGAGCCAACTATCAGGTGGGTGGAGAAAGCGCGTCGCCCTCGCGCGTGAACTCACTCGGAATCCAGATTTATTGTTATTAGATGAGCCTACGAATCATCTGGATGTTGAAAGTATCCTCGACCTTGAAGAAATTCTAGAAAACTCCCCTTTCGCGATTATTACAATTACGCATGACCGGTTGTTTCTTCAGCGAGTTTCGAAGCGAATCATTGAACTCGATCGCCGTCACCCTCAAGGAATGTTAAGTGTGAATGGTGATTACGCCTATTTTCTCTCAGTGCGCGACGATTTGATGGCAACACAAGAATTACGCGAGACAAAATTGAAAAATACTTTGCGACGAGAAACCGAGTGGCTGCGTCGTGGTGCTCAAGCCCGCCAGACGAAGCAAACGGCTCGAATAAAAGGTCATGCGAAGTTGAGCGACACAGTTGGGGACCTGACCTCACGCAATCGTGTCGCCCGCGTAAAATTCGATTTTGCTTCTCTCGAAAAAAATCCGAAGAAATTGATCGAGGCCAAAGGCATTTCTAAATCCTACGATGGTCGTTTGATAATTCCGAAAATGGATTTGCTGATAACACCGAAAAGTCGAATTGGCCTTATGGGTCAGAATGGCACGGGCAAATCGACGCTGATTAAGTTACTCACTCAACTTGAACAACCCGACACGGGCACCGTCAATCACGCCGAACGCTTGAAAGTTTCATATTTCGAGCAAAATCGGGAATCTCTTGATCCGGAAGTTTCAGTTATGAAAACTGTTTGTCCGCACGGTGATCACGTCGACTATGCCGGAAACAAGCTCCACGTACGAAGTTATCTTTCGCGTTTTCTATTTGGCCCGGATCAAGCGGATACGCCGGTCCGCAAGCTTTCGGGCGGAGAACAAAGCCGCTTGTTGCTGGCGAGGCTAATGTTACGTGAAGCCAATTTGTTAGTGCTCGATGAGCCGACAAATGATCTTGATATCGCGACTCTCGATTCTCTCGCCGAAGTTTTAAATGAATTTAATGGCGCAATTATTCTCGTCACGCATGACCGATATTTCTTAGACCAAATGACGAATCTTATTCTCGCTTTCGGAATTGACGAAAAAGGCGAGAAATCCATCGAGCCGATGGTCGGCCTCGATCAATGGGAAGTTTGGCATGATGAACAGATGCAGATTAAAGCTGAGCTTGAGGCCACTCTCGATGCGAAAAAGCGCTCGCAAAAAGCCGAGCCCGTAAAGTCAGCCAAGAAGTTAACATTGTCCGAAGAAAACGAGTTGAAGGGCATGGAGCAGACGATCCAGAAGGCCGAAGCTCGCGTTGCCTCGTTAAATCAAGATTTGGCTGACAAAGCCGCAACCGCCACTCCGTTTGACCTCTCAAAACTTTCGAAAGAGTTAAAAGAAGCCGAGAAAGAAGTCGCCCGACTTTATAAGCGTTGGGAAGAGCTCGGTTAATCGTTTTTGTTCGAAAACACATAAATCGGACCATTCACGAAAGAAACGTTCGGCAGATCAACCGGGCCCAATTGCAGATTCCAGGTAATGTAAATTGGGCCGTTAACCTGGGTCAATTTTGGAAAACGGACACGTTTCAAGTTCGAATTGCCGACAATGTAAATCGGACCGTTAACAAATCTTAAATTAGGATAGTTTATCTCACCGACATACGCATTGTAGACAATGTATATCGGGCCATTAATCAACTCGGAATTGTCGGTGTAAGCGTGACTTAAAACCGAGAATGCGACGACACAAATAAAAGATGCAAATTTAGAAAACATAACAACCCCCTGAAACCGGTAACATAAACCAAGTGCGCGACTTGTCATCTTAATACACTGTAAGGCATGGCGGTGCCCCCAGCGTCCGGCGATAACCCCTGTGTGGTTGAGGCGCCCGGCCTGTGTGGGTGGTGCGGGGGCACCGCCCCCGACGCAGGTTTGCATTGTTAATCGGGCATGAAGCAACTCTCGTTCATTCCCA
>JAYTDP010000118.1:0-3268 GCA_043735865.1 Bdellovibrionales bacterium | reverse complement strand
CGCGACCGGTGCAGAAAACGTGGGTCGCTATTCAAACATGAATCAGTCGACCGGAACGTATAATTTAATTCGCTCAAACAACGAATCCTCTCGAGTTTGTCCTCAAACAGTAGAGGTCGAAATGCGATCAGTCATGAAACACCGAATCCTTACTTCCACTATTACAGTTGGAAATGTCGTCTCAATCGCGCTGACGAACCGAACAATGCCTGTGTCTGGCAGCACCCATTGCCCGAGAGTCGAGTACGATTCATACAATGATTCATACGGTTGGGCGGAAGAGCGATCTGCTAAAATTTGCGGGAATCGCGTCAGCCAAAGATCTTATAAAAAAATCGCCTTTAATTCTAATCTCAAGACCATTCGAGTCCTCATTAAAAAAGACAAACGAACCGACATCTCTTGCACATGGGAAAAAGCCGACTAGTACTGGTACCCGAATCCTAAGCGCTGTTTCACGGTCGCTGGTAACTCCGGCAGCTTTGATCTCGGAATTAAAAATGTCGTAAGACGATAGAAATCTGTAAATACGCGATGTTGCTCTGTCGCCTTCTTCAAATACTCTGATCCCGAAGAACCACCGGTCCCCACGCGACGGCCTAACATACGTTGAGCCATGAGTGCGTGCCGATATCGCCACTGCGTGAGAGTTGCATCAAGATCTAAAATTGAAGTCAGCAAACGGAATGGCACCTGAAATCCCGGTTCATCCCGGTAAAGCTGAATAAGTAGCGCGGCAAGCACGGCTTTGTGACTGAGGCGCCAGTCGCCGGCGGTTCGCTGATTGTTAAATTCGCTCTCATTAAATAATGCTTCAAACCCCTGACGATTTTTTTTCATCATCATTCGGTGGGAAGCTTTTTCTTCTTCGTTTAAAAATTTATTCTGATCGAGCATCAGCTCTTCATATTTAAACGCGTCTTCGACGGCTTTTTTGTAAGTGGCCCAAAAATCAAATTCCTTGGTTGCTAAGAATGGAGTCCGCTCGAGCCAGCCTTCGAGGCACTCAAAAAGCGTCGGGGCCGTCTCGGCAGCTCGGACTTCTTCGGCTCGCACTGGTGTAAGCTGCGAATAGTAAGGAAGATTATTGTAGCTTAAGCGGCTTTCAGCTTTAAGACCCAGGCGATTTTCAAACAGACGAAATTGAAAGCTTTGAAATCCCGACGCCGGATAAAGCAAATCCCGAAATTCTAGAAAATCGAGTGGAGTCATGGTCTCGAGAATATCAACTTGTGAAACCAGTACTTTCATTATGGCGACCATCCGGTCGATTCGAGAAGTTAAAATACTCATCTCGCTCTCTAGCACTTTGCTTTTTGAAAATACGGCGATAACCGAGTCCAGCTCGAGAAGAAGCTGCTTGAACCAAATTTCGTAACTATGATGAACCGTTATAAATAAATTTTCATCATGAGCTGGGCGGCCGTGGGTTTCGCTCTGCGGTTTATGACACGAGAGGAGCTTATCGAGCTGCAAATAACTGCTGTATTCGATTTTGTCAGGGGGCTTATTCATAACGATCTTTCTTGGCGGAGTCCGCTCATGAGCTTCACAAAGGAATCAACGTGCTCAACAGTTGAATCAAAAGACATCATGAGCCTCACTTCAAATGATTTTTCATCCCAAACGTAAAAGAAATAGTGCTCGCGTAGAGGCTTGACCCATTCTTTTGGAATCTTTGCGAAGACGCTGTTGGCCTGGACGTCTTGGGTGATTGAGACCTCTGGAATAGTGAGAAGTGCGTCTCGTAACCGAAGAGCCAGGCGGTGAGTGTGCGAAGTTATCTCGCGCCATAAAACATCGGAACCCAGGAGCGCTTCGAATTGGGCTGCGATGAACCGAGTTTTTGAAGGTAGCTGCATATTTTGCTTACGCAAGTACTTTAGTTTTTCTTTTGCCCTTTGAGAATAAACCACGACCGCCTCGCCGAACATCAATCCATTTTTCGTTCCGCCAAAAGAGACAGCGTCGACACCGAGTTTCCCGGTGATGTCATATAGGTCGCATTTCAGATAGTTTGCGGCGTGCACGAGGCGAGCGCCGTCGATATGAAGATATAAACCCTTTTCGCGAGTGAATTCTCTTAAAGCTCGCAATTCCTCCATCGTGTAGCAGGTCCCGTATTCGGTCGGCAGAGTAATCGACACTAATTTAGGTTGGCTGGCATGTTGATCACCAAGCCGCACTAATTTCTCATTGATTTGCTGAGGCGTAATTTTTCCGTCTGGAGATTCAATCAGGACAAGTTTGCAACCGATGGCTTTTTCAGGAGCACCACATTCGTCCATTTGTAGATGCGAGGTCGAAGCGCAGATAACACTGTGGTAGCTATCGACGAGAGTCGAAATTGCGAGGACATTCGCAGCTGTACCGTTAAATACGAAAAAGATTTCAGCCTCTTTGCCAAATATTGTTTTCATTTGTTCGGTTGCTCGCACCGACGTTGCGTCGGTGCCGTAGCTAGGTGCGTGGCCGACATTCTCCGCCAAAAGCTTCTCCATGACGAGGGGATGGGTACCCGAATGATTGTCACTGCCGAAACTGATCATTGTCGGCTCTCAATAAAGCGATGAGCCAACGTCGCTGCCATTTTAGAAGTTATATTGTCCACATCAAGATTTGGAACAACTTCGTAAAGTCCGAGTCCGCGAACGTCAGATTCGAGAATGGCGTCATAAAAAGGCGCGAATTCCCGCGGGGTCATTCCCTCAGGCCAGTTGTTGCTCGTACCGGGTGCATAGGCGCTTGAAAAAACATCCAGGTCAACACTGACCCAAACCGGGCGCGGAACTTTGAGCGCGGCCTTCAAAGCTTTTAAAGCCATTACCAGGTCGTCGACGAAAAAACATTTCGCTTTTCTTGCCTTTGCCCATTCCACATAGGTTCGGCTGTTGCACACTTTCTGCAAACCGATTTCGAAAAAATCAAATTCGAATTCGTTGAGTAAACGATAAAATGGAGTTCCGCTATTCAGTCCACCATCCGTCGGGCGACAATCGAGATGCGCATCGAAGTTAATAACAAGAGGACGTTTTTTAATGGAGGTGCAGGCGGTTAGAAATGCGGCGCCATCGCTGTAGCCGTAATCGTGACTTCCGCCAAGAGAGACGTATGGAATCTGATTTTTAAAAGCTTCTAATGCGACAGACTTCGCTTTTTCGTGGCGAACTCCTAAATCACTTTCGATTCTTAAATTGCCTAAATCATAAATTGTTTTCGGATTCTTCTGGCTCGGAGTCGTCTTATACAAAAACTTGCGAATCGTAGC
>JAYTDP010000117.1:0-5833 GCA_043735865.1 Bdellovibrionales bacterium | reverse complement strand
AATAGGCGCCTTGAAGTCGCGCCCAAAGTCTCGTTTCACAGACGATAGATTGAGCAAATCGCTGACAATTTGAATTGCCGAAGCGGTACTGGACTTTCGAATGCAATCCGTCTCGACGATTCTTTCCAACATAAGGGGCGAGTATCTCTTTTGCCGCATTAACAAAAACTCTATGCACGGCGGGAATTTCGAAATTTTCATCTTTATTTTTCGGGGCTGTAAAATGGGTGGACGGACTTAAATCTTTCTCTATCACTTCGCTTCTTTTGATTTGTTCGCCAAACAAATGGGCGTCCACTTGTCCCGAACCCTTAAATGAACGGTCGACTTCTTCGGCGATATTATTTTTGTCGATTTCATATTGGGCCGTCACTTTGCCGTGGATGTTCATGACGAGGGAGGCGTGCGCCGTATGGGACAATATAAACGTCCCGAGAATAAGAGAAAATTTCACTGAGGGCTCCGAAGGTTTTAAGAATTAAACTTATTTAGCCTTATTATTCTTTTTGTTCTGGCGCCAGGCAAAAAATCCTAACGAGAAAAACATATAAAGAACGGCGACGCCTAAGTAAACTTTGCTCGCAGTATCCTTCGGGTTCGACGCCACTTGAGCACCGAAATAGAGAATGGCTACTTTGGTGAGTGTCATAGGTTGAAATACGGCCCAGAGATACCAGCCCAATCCATCGGTTGGTTCTGGCGGTCGCACTATTTTTGGTTTTTTTTGCACGGCACGGAAGCCCCAATTCCCCTGTCCGTGAAATTCGCGAAGAACTTTATGCCAATTGGCAGTCAGCGAATCTGGCGACTCGTGCATTCTCTTTGCGAGTTCAGTGCCGGCGCGCCTGATGATTTGGTTCCAATCTTCATGAGAGAAATAACCTATAGACGTATTTGCTAAATCGTCTTCAAGTGAACCCGAAATCGACGTCAATTCGGAAGAGTCGATCGGTCGTGCGGCCTTCAATTCCTCGTTAAATGCGTTAATAAATGTTTGCGAGGCCGGATTTTCAGACATTTCGAACTTTATGGCATCTTGGACGGCCGCTGTCACTTCGGTAGTACATATGGGAGATAAGTCCAGATGCTCTCAAGCCGTCATATCCAAACTTGCCGATCGAGCGGCTCGTGAGAGATAATGAGCGCGGATGAGGGAGAATAGAATGCCTGCAAAAGGCCGCGAAATGGGCGTGAAGAAAATCCAAGAGAGAACTTTGGTCACGCGCCAGAAGATTCTAAAGGTCGCGGCAAAAATTATTGCCGACGGTGGTGTCCATACCATGCGCATGACCGACGTCGCTCGCCAGGCAAAAATTCCGGTTCCCTTGTTATCCTATCATTACCCAACGCAAGACGCTCTCTATCTCGAGCTTGTTCAGCAAGTCGTCGAACAGTTAAAAATCCATTCCGTCGCGGCGCTTGAAAAGTATCCGCACGATCCAGTGAAGGCTTTAAAGGGATATATTCGCGCACCCTTGGAGGTCGCCGCAAAAGATTCGGTTTTTCGATCGATCTGGATGTACTTCTACCATTTGGCAGCATCGTCTCCAAAATTTGAAGAAGCGAATCAGTTGATTCGCGTTGTCGGGCGCGAGCGCATTTTGGGGTTGGTTAGTCTTATCCATGAAAAGCATGGAAACAAAAAACATCAATTGAGTTTAACTGAACTCGCATTTTCTATTCAGGCAATCATGACTGGTTTTGTGATTATGGCGGTAACTGAGCCAAATCCGAATTACGAAGCCATGGCCGACCGGGCCGTAAAAGCCTGCTTCGTTCTTCTCGAAATTTAACTTCAATAAACATAAAAACCGAGACCTCTGGCGATCGTATCCTCCAGCGACCGTATTGTTATATTTTATATAATTCAAACAAAATTTAATAAAATACGTTTAAATTTTAAAAAACTTAAATTATACATAGGGCTCAACCAAACACTCTAAAGGGGTAAGTCTATGAAGTTCTCGTTCAAGTTCGCGTTTATTGTTACTACGCTCGTGATCGCTGGTCAGATGGCTAAAGCCGATGGCGAAAACAGCCTTAGCACTTCGGCACAACCGGTTCGCAAATTCGGAGGCACGATCGGACTTGGCAGTCCGTACCCAGGCCTTCTAGGAGTGAATGCCAGTTACAACTTAAATGAAGATTGGCGCGCGATCGCGGGCTATTCTGAAATCGAAATGACCTCGGGTTTCGGTCCGTATGTAGAAAAAGTAAAAGGTACGACTGTGGCAGTCGGCGTTCAAAAAGCATTCACGGAATGGGCTGTTCGCCCGGTTGCCGGTCTTCACGCGGGATACTTCAAGATTTCTGGATCTAAAGGAGCCCAACTCGAAATTTCGGGATTCGATAAATCCACCGCTCTTGCGTATTCCAATTTAGGTTTCGACTGGATTTCCAGCTCTGGATTCAACTTGGGAACGGGTATGAATGTGGCAATCGCCGGTGGTAGCGGCTCGGCCTTTTACGCCAATGTCGGCAAATTCTTTTAAGGACAAAGGAAATAAATGAAAAATTTAATCTTATTCGTATTTGGATTGATTGTGCTATCAGGATGCCAAACGGTTCCTTACCAAGGGCAGGCCCGAGACGTAAAATTGAAACCGCAAAAAGAAGGCGTGATCTCGATCCCGGCTCAGTATCGGGATGAGGACAAAATGAAAGCTCAAGTTAAGATGAAGCAGAATTGCGCACCTTATGAAGCTCAAGTTTTGGAAGAGGGCGAAGTGGCCGTTGGTCAAAAGACGGATTCCACGGCAACCGAAAACAAGCGTGACTCGAGCGAGTATAAAATGGGCGCCTTTTTAGGAGTGCCAATCATGGGCGGAAATCCGGGTGGCAAAGATGTCGCGGGATCGACGACCACGACCTCTATCAAAGAGTGGCAGATCTCTTACAAGTGTGACGCTAAAACTGTAAAACGCTAACCCACGGCGTATATTTATTTCTTGGAGTGGCGGCACAGGCTGTGCTGCCACTCTTTCTTATGTTAGCGTCCCTTGATGTTAAAATTCCTGCTGCTTTTGTTTTGTTTCAACACTGCTTTTGCTGAAGATCTCGACACCGAGATTGAAGATGCGAAACTCCGCACATCGTCCGGCTCAAAATCACAATGGAGCGGATCTTTTAATATGAATTACGCGGGAGCGTCGCTGACAAAGCCATTCGATGATGAGCGTCCTCAGATTGGGAATTTTTCGGTGCGAGACCCCGTCAGCGCCGCAGGCAATTTCGGAGTTCGGTATCGCCTTGATAAAAATAAAAGTCTCTATTTTGCGGGCGGCTACTATCGGGCGCGACCATTCAATGGAGGAGATAGTCAAAGCCAAGATGAAATTAGTACTCCGCAAATCAGTCTAAATAACACATTCGCTTGGAATGACACTCAGATCGGATCGAGCGCATCGATTTATATAACGACAATCGATTCATCAAAAGCAATCGGGGAAGTCGCAACGGTCGGCTACAATTTGTCAGCGCTTCGTTACATCGGGAAAACGAAAATCTACGGAGGCGTGAATTTTTACGTCTGGTACACGAATTACACTGCCGGTAGCGATGAGTTTCGCGAGTTTCAAATCGATTATGGCACGAGCTTAGGTCCGCAGATACAATATAACCTAAATGAAAAATTAAGCGTCTATACTGCGATTTCTTTACTGAATTTCTACCATTACAATGCGCGCCGGGAATTTGATTTTTCAAAAGGTAGCCTCACGCAAACCGTGGGTATTGGCTGGTCGATTCTTCGAGACGTTTACGTATCGCCCTACTTTGGTTTCAAGCCCGACAATATATCGAATGACACCATTGCTGTGAATTTCATAATTTCGCTCAATCTATTTTAAATTTAAATTCGCCGATGGATCGAATCTCATTCGAAACTTCGGTCATCTCACTTTCGACTGCAATGTGAGAGCCGCGGTCAATTACGGGTGCTTCTCCATCGCGTTTTAGCCAGCTTAAATATTCGCGCTTGGCATTTCGACAGACGGCCTGACGAGTTTTGCCTTTTTCAAATAAAGTATCTCCGATGACTCGAAATTCATTTGGTGCGCGCGCGATCGCAGCGTCTTTTCGCGCGGCTAAATAACTGAGCGTGAGGGACAGATTCTTGATAGGCAACTGGCTTTCTAATTTCAAAAACCATTGTGGCATATTGATGTGCATTCGTGTGTGACACCAGTCGGTTTTTGAATGCACTAGAAGTGGACAGTCTTCGTGGTGTAAACATGGGGCGAGAATTTGAAATCCATTTTGATGGAGTGGAATACGTAGCGCCTGCAGCTTTCGGGCGACGTCGCGGAGTGACGGTTCGACGATAAAAAGTTCGCGCGCGTGGGCAGTAAAGGCGGGGAGTTCGCCGATTTCGTTTAAACTATAAGAAAAAAGAACCGCAGAATCTTTAAGAGAAGATTGAGGAGGTAAAATACTCACCACGTCGACTTTCGATTGTGGAATCTTTAGGTCTTTAAGAATGATTTCAAGCCACTTTCGAGCTGGGCCGCTTGGTTCAACAGCGGTGATCTGCGGCCAATCGAGATTCTTTTGTTCCCCATTCTTTAAAATGGCCAGCGTGAAAGCTCCAATTCCGGCACCATAGTCGATCACTTTCGTCGACGTAATGGACGATTGATTTAAAACATAGCGACAGCGCAGGTAATTGAGCGGAAGAAAATAGCAAAGATAGGCTGCAACGAAAGCAGGTTTGCTCCAAATATCAGGCGAACCCTTCGAGCCATTGTAGATGTCTGATAAAGCGAGAATGGCGTCCAGAATTGCTTTGGGTTTATTAAGACCCATTCCACACTTTGAGAGCCAGGCTTCGAGCTGGGCCTCTGAATAAAGATCGAAATCGAATTTAGTAAACGTGTGTTTCATTGAGCGCAGCGATACGCCCAGGTGGCATTCCGTTTATTTTTAAAACCCCGGTGAATGTCGATTAGGTAGCCCGTCGACTCGAGTGCCCGATTCAGGCCATTCAGGGCAGCGTAACTCGAGAAAAAACAAAACTGTTCCGAAGTATTTGAGAGGAAGGTTTTTAAAAAATCTTCGCTCCAAACTTCTGGCGTCGCCTTTGTCGAAAACGCGTCGTAAAGCAATATAGAGAAGCGGTCGTTGGTGGCCGATTGAAAGTCTAATACCGATCCGGCGATTTTAAACTTTTCGTCTCTATATAGTTTCGCAATTTCCCGCTTCAAATGCCCATCCGACATGCCGTACTTCTTCGACACGAGAATCAAAACTTCTTGAAATAGCGGGGCCCAAAAAGTGTCGGGAGTTTTATTGAGCAACCAATTTACGTAACATGTGCGGATAGTTTCATCGATTTCGAATGAAAGGAGTTTCACTTGAGGGAAGACGTGTTCCGGCCGCTTCGGTATCAAAAGTTTTTCGAGAAATTCAAACCGTTTCTGCTCGAAGGTCAGGATTTCGGCGACGGCAATTGCTTCATTGTATCCGAGCCCGAGGCCCACCGAGAGAATTTTGGGTTGGAGATTAAAATTGAGCGCGGCCCTGACAATTTCTCCGTATACAAAAAGGCTCTCAGCAAGAGCTCCACCACTATGGTGCATGTCCTCATGAGAGTGAGTGGAAGAACTCACTCGAACGGTGGGACTGCCATCGTCGGTGACTACCTTGGTGTAAGTGGCATTGGCTTGCATTTATTCAATCATACCGATAGAGACTTTATATGCAAGCGAACCAACATCCAGCTGGCGATTGGCAGGGCCTGCCCTACCACCCGATCAGCCTAAGTTATAAGCATTTATTCGGAGAAAAAGTTTACAAGGTGCCGGTGGCGACTGCAGAAACTTGCCCGAATCGCGAA
>JAYTDP010000116.1:0-4177 GCA_043735865.1 Bdellovibrionales bacterium | reverse complement strand
GAAAAGGCCCCGGCCATGAACATATGAAAACTCGCAACGGCCAAACCTTCGGAGCGCGCGTAGTAATGTCCGTCTTTGTCGCGAAATTTCCATCCCGGGCCGGTGCCTGCATCCAACAACACCGAAGTGATAACCAAATCGAACTGCAAGCGCGCCCAATTCAAAGCAGACGTCGCCTCCAAACCCATACCCGTTTTCAAAAATTCAGACTTCAACAAATCAACGCGCTTCTGCCCGCCAACATTGAAGTGCGACCAGCGTGAATGATACGAAATCTGTAGAGACGGATTCCGTTCTTTAATCACGTCGAGAACATACAGAGCAACGGCATCGAGTCGAACTTCGTGCAAATGAAAGAGCCCATCACCGCGAAGATTCAAAGTATGGATGTCGCGCGCGCGATCGCGAATCGCAACCGGCGACAAAATATAGTCGACTTCTTTTAGCGAAGCCGAATTGTCGATGGGATCTTTATTCGTTAAGTCCACGGCCTTTTACTTTCTTGAGCGAGTCTTTCCATTGCTCTTTGGATTTCTTTTCTTTTACATGAAAATATCCCGCGGCTTTTTTTGCTTCCATTTCAACTTTTGCATCGTCCGGAACCATCTCGTCCGGGATCGGCACACGAGTGACAATTTTAATCCCACTGTCGACGATCGCATTATATTTCATGTCACTCATAGAAATAAAATTGTCGATGCGCTTGATCCCCAGCCAGTGAAGAGCGTCGGGCATAATTTGTTGGAAGCGCATATCTTGAACTCCCGCCACACATTCGGTGCGGTGGAAATATTCGGCAGCCGTATCGCCTTTTTCGTTTCGCTTGCGAGCATTGTAAACGAGGAACTTGGTCACTTCACCGAGAGCGCGGCCTTCTTTTCTAAAGTATATAATAAGACCCGAGCCCCCGCCCTGAGCCGTCTTGATCGCCTCTTCAATTCCGTGCGCCAGGTAAGGGCGGCACGTGCAAATATCAGAACCGAAAACATCCGAGCCATTGCACTCATCATGAACCCGAACCGTTAATTCTTTTTTCAAATCCGGAATATGTGTCGGCGGCCCAAAAATATAAACCGTCGAGCTGCCGATTGGCGGCAGGAAAACTTTTAAATCGTGACGAGTCACCAGTTCAGGGAACATCCCACCCGTAAATGTAAATAGACCCTTTCGCAACTCGCCTTCGGTAATACCGAAACGTTTTGCAATCCCTGGCAGATACCAAACAGGTTCAATTGCAATCTTGGTAACCGAAACATCGCCGCGCGGGCCGATGATTTTTCCGTCGACCTTCAGACGTTTTTTCTCAATCGCTTCTTTGATCTCGGGCATGTGGATATGAGCCTTAGTCACGGCGATCGAAGGACGAATGTCATAGCCTTTTTTAATTTCACCTTTAAACTCTTCAAAAATATCTGCACCCCACGGGTCGATCGCGACGATTTTATCAGGATCGGACCATTGCGGAAACGGACCAATGCGTTCCGCGGGCGCAGTGTTGGTAAGGTCCGGAATGAACTCATTCGGCAATCCACCCGCCGAAGTCGCGAGTGCGCGATACACACTGTAAGAGCCGCCGTGAGTTCCGATAACATTTCGTAACGACATATCGGTCAAGGTCGCGATGATCGGCCCGCGTTCGCGTGCGGTTTTCGCTCCCCAATGAATCGGCACTGAATGTGAAAACACCTGATTAGGATGCGACGATAAAATAATATGAGACGACTTCACAGCTAGACCCCCGGGCAATCATAAAGTGTATTCAAGGATTACGAGGAGACAAGTGGGAACCGAGCGATTACGCGTAGGCTATGGCGCAGTAATACGCACCGAGCAGGACGGCGCGAAACGTGACTTGAACAAGGGCGTTAAAAAGGAGTTTGCGGGATTCTCTGGTTGCCATAGGACATTCTTTTAGTACCCCGTGATGCGAAATTCAAGATCGGGGTTCTCTTTATTTAACCAATGTAAGTCCCATTCCTTTTGGAGCAGGACAACCGGCCGAGAGTTTACATCGGTATAAAGTTTCGCTCCGCCTTGGATCGAGCGCCCAACAGGCGTTCCATCTTTTCGGACCGGCCACCGAGCCACTCCAAGTGGCAACTTTTCAAGTTTGACGGCCAAGTCATACTCTTCATTTAAACGGTACATCAAAACGTCGAATTGAAGTTCGCCGACGACTCCTAACACGGGGTCTTGCTCGCCAACCAGGGGGTCAACGAACAATTGGACTGTGCCTTCTTCGGCCAACTGCTGAACGGCCTTCTGCATCTGTTTACGCTTCAATGGATCTTTGATGGAGAGACGCCCAAAAACTTCGGGACTAAACCGTGGCATCTCATCAAAGGAGATTTTTTTGCCTTCGGTAATAGTATCGCCGATTTGAAAATTGCCCGTATCAATCAAACCGAGAATATCGCCCGCATATGCATTGTCTGCAGTTTCACGCTCACGGGCCATAAAAGTATTGGCGTAAGCCAACCGTAATTCACGATCAAGACGTTGATGCTGAACTTTCATACCGCGTTCGAACTCACCCGAAACGATTCGACAAAAGGCAACGCGGTCGCGATGACGTTTATCCATGTTCGCTTGGATTTTGAAAATGAAGCCGCTAAAAAAATTCTCGGTCGCCAATACTTCGGTTTCGCGAGCTTTGCGAGCCCCGGGTCCTGGCGCATGTTCGGTAAAAAGATCGAGGAAGAGGTCGACTCCCCACGTGTATTTCGCCGAACCGAAAGTCATCGGCGAAATTTCGCCGCGCAAAAAGCGCTCGCGATCGAACGGCATGAGAGCGCCTTCGAGGAGCTCCATATCTTCAATAAATTTATAGTAAAGTTCTTCGCCGACTTTTTCTTGAATCAAAGGGTCGTGAAAGTCTTTAACGTCAAAAACTTCGGGATCTTCGTTACCCTTGGTAAATAAATAGAGCTTATTATTTAAGCGATGAAAAAGTGCTTTAAAGCGATCGCCTGAACCAATCGGCCACGTGACTGGATAACAATGAATTTTCAAAGTCGATTCGACATCGTCAATAAGTTCAAGTGGTTCTTTACCTTCTCGGTCCATCTTATTGGCAAAGGTAAAGATCGGGATCTTCCGCATCGAGCAAACTTCGAAGAGTTTCTTTGTTCGCTCCTCAACGCCTTTTGCGGCATCGATGAGCATCGCCGCCGAATCGGCCGCAATCAAAGTGCGATAGGTATCTTCGCCGAAATCTTTATGGCCGGGAGTATCGAGAAGATTTACGCGCAGACCTTTATAGTCGAAGGACATGACCGACGACGTGATCGATACTCCGCGCTCGCGCTCCATAGTCATCCAGTCCGAAGTCACCGCTTTCGAGCCAGCTTTGCCTTTGACGACTCCCGCCTGACGAATGATATCGGCGGTGTAGAGGATTTTTTCAGTGATTGTCGTTTTCCCGGCATCGGGATGCGAAATGATCGCAAAAGTGCGACGGCGGGCTATCTCTTCATTTCGCGTCATTACTCGGCCTTATCTTCGCCGTCGCTACCGATCGCTTCGACCGGGCATCCGTCCATGGCTTCGCGGCACATGTCTTCTTCTTCAGTATTGAGCGGTTGCTTGGTCACGAAGGCGTGGCCGTCTTCTTCATGCATGCCAAAATGCGATGGAGCCGCCATAACGCACGCATCGCACGCGATGCACTCTTTGTCGACGTAGAATCGACCAGGGATATTGTCTGGATATTTTTTCGTTTTATCTGCCATGGCTAGAAGTGAACTTACCGCATCCGCCCAAAAAAATCAGCCTATTTCACGGCCTGCCCAAGCTTTACGGGCCCAAGCGATGGTGTCTTGTCTAGGACGCCTTTCGCGTAAATTACGACAACCGAACTCCCCATATGGAAAGTGCCGAGCTCATCACCCTTTTTGACCGGAATGTGCGGAATGTAAATCTTCTCGTCGATACCGACGGCATCAGCAACGTTCGTATGCACGCTATCATCAAATGCGACTGAAATGTCGCCTACGTTAGTTGCCCCAACCATGACAAGTGCGACTGGGCCTTCTGGAGTTTTGATATTAAAAACAACACGTTCATTGATCGCAAAAAGCTGCGTAATGTTCTCAACACTCCATGGATTTACGGGCCAAAGGCGCCCCGGGATATGAACAACATTTGTAATCTCTCCACTTAATGGCGAATGCACGCG
>JAYTDP010000115.1:0-5398 GCA_043735865.1 Bdellovibrionales bacterium | reverse complement strand
GAATCGACGCGAAGTTGCCGAGCAATCCATGCGAACGGGCAGACCGACTCTCTCGCGCGCGATGCCGCTCGTGCAAGATGCGAAACACAGAGTTGGCTTCATATTGCTCGTTCCGTTTCGAAAGAATGAAGACTTGCGGGGATGGATATACTCCCCTATCATCTTCGAAGAGTTTCTGTCAGACGCCATCATTTCCCAAAGCGCCGAACTCGATTTCGACGTTTACTATGTCGATCAACAAGAAAAATCTCTTTTATTTAAAAGTAATCCCAACTCCATTGAATCACATTTTCCGCACGCCGTTTCGACATCGGTACTTCAGTTAGGCGAGAGTCGGTTCGAATTCGTGTGGCGGAAAAACTCGCGCTTTCTTTCGTCCCATGATTTCACGCTATCCTGGGTGGGCGCACTCGGGGCGCTCCTCGTCGTTACTTTCGCCTCGATGCTTGTTTCGAGTGCAACTTTTCGCGAACGTGCAGAAGAAATGGTTATCAAACAAACTAAGGTTATTTCTGAAAATCAGCGTCTCCTCCGCACCCTGATGGAGGCCGCCCCAGTTGGCTTTCTCCAATTAGATCCCGAAGGAAGAGTCGCTTATTTTAATTCCAAATGGAGTGAGATCACAGGATACAAAGAAACCCCTCCACTCGGCCAAATAAACATCGTCTACCCGGCCGACCTAGAAATGGTAAGCAAAGCTTGGAAGGGTTTTGCAAGAGGTCTCAATCTTTTCGATTTACGATACCGATTTATTCGCGCGGACGGCGAGGTTCGGTGGATGCAGACGATTGCAACGCAAATTCGTGACGAATCCAATCGCACTGAAGGATTCGTAGCCGTCGTGGTCGACGTTACTGATGCCGTTGCTCAAGCCGCCAGCATGGAAATTGAGAGAGCCAAAGCGATTGAGTCCTCTAAACTCGCTAGTCTCGGAGAAATGGCCGGTGGCATCGCCCACGAGATTAATAACCCACTTATGATAATTAAGGCCCAGTCCGAACTCCTCCTGCGTATTGCCAAAGACGAGCAAACGGTCGCCGGTATGACCCGCATCGAAAAGACTGTGGATCGGATCGCAAAAATTATTAAAGGCATGCGCGCCCTATCGCGAAACTCTGACAACGACGATTTCGCGATTGCTAAAATTTCGGACATAGTTGAAGACGTCACCGATCTTTGCCAAGAGCGATTTCGCCAGAATGGAATAAGTCTTAAGATCGATATTGTCGATGACTTCGAGATTCATTGTCGCTCGACCCAGATATCGCAAGTTCTCTTAAACCTTCTTAATAATGCTTTCGACGCAGTTAAGTCGACACCGAATGCCTCGGCCGGTATACGCATATTCAAAACCAATTCAAAGGGCTTCGTCGTCGTCACTGATTCTGGGCAAGGCATCCCGTCGGATGTTGCCGAAAAAATTATGGACCCGTTCTTTACGACCAAGTCCATCGAGAAAGGTACGGGCCTGGGACTTAGTATCTCGAAAAATATCATGCGCGATCACAAAGCCGAATTTTACCTCGACAATAATGCTAAAAATACGACATTCGTTATGGAGTTTTCTTTAAAAGGGCAAAATGAAGACCATTCTCATAGTTGAAGACGAAGAGGATCTTCGCGACTTACTCGCGACTGAATTGAGGGATTCCGGGTTAGTCGTCTTCGAGGCGGCGAATGGCCGTCAAGCGGCCGAAACCCTGCGGACCCAACCCGTAGCCCTTGTTGTAACAGATTTAAGAATGCCCGGCGGTGACGGCCTCGAACTACTGAAGGTTATCCGCACTGAGTATAAGTCAAAAATTCGTACCGTTTTAATGAGTGGATTCGCCGACTGTACGGCAAATCATGCGAAGTCCTTAGGTGCCGACGTGCTTTTGCACAAACCATTTAGTCTGACCCAATTTAAAGATGTCGTCCAAGAGCTGCTTAAGCAGCCGCCCTCTTAGTATTCACGATTGATTTCAAGGCCGCAAACACCTCGGGGTTCAGGCGGTCTGAATCAAACTTCTCCATGAGCACAACGGCTGCCTCAGCATCGGCGCCCGGCGAATGCGTCGTACGCATAGCTCGCGACACAAATTGATCGGCAACATAAATGATTTTTGATAGCGGATGTAAACTTGTCTTTGTTGGCCGACGCGGATATCCCTGTCCGATCTCGTCTTCATGGTGCTCATAGATGATTTGTATCACGTCGCTTGAAGTGCCGGGGATGGACTC
The DNA here is from genome assembly GCA_043735865.1 of Bdellovibrionales bacterium. Taxonomy (GTDB): domain Bacteria; phylum Bdellovibrionota; class Bdellovibrionia; order Bdellovibrionales; family UBA1609; genus CAYHVK01. The sequence continues at coordinate 3,175 of JAYTDP010000115.1, read as the reverse complement.
CATAATCTCACGTCCACGCTGCGCGTGGGATTCGATTAATTTGCGCTCTTCGATAGTGAGAAGAGATCTCGACTTATTTAAAATCTCCCGGTCGATCTCTTTTTTACCTATATCGTGAAACATTCCAGCCATGCTCAATTTAAAATGCGTCTGGCCTGACTGCATACCCATTTTTTTTGCGATCATGACCGAATACATCGCGACACCAATACTCTGCGCATACACTTCGTCAGAATGCCCATTAAGAACTGACAATAAATCAAACATATTTTTGTCATTCATCATCGCTTCTGAAGCGTTCGTTACAAATTCTTTTGCATCGAGCAGCGATTGCCGGTCGACTTTGTCGACAAAGCACTTCTCTAGTATCACCTCTCCCGTGTAGCGCATAAAATTCGCTTTTTTTTCAGGATCGACCTTGCTATTGCCGTTCAAGGATTTGGTGACTTGCATATTGAAGCCAATTAATTTCGTAAAATCTTCTTTTTTGATGTGAAGATGCAAAAGGCCCTTCGCCATATATGACCGAATGCGTTTTACATCGAGAGTCTCCCCCATGTTCGCAATTTTTAAAAAGCGAGCCTTGGCTAATTTTACGTACAGATCGAATTCAATTTTTGGTCGCGCAACAAACTCGTCGATCGAAACCTTGCAATATTCGTTTTCGACTTTATCTTTGTGCGCTTCTTCTTCTTGCACAAATTTAGGCGCTAATAGATCTTTCACCAGTGCTGCAAGTGATTGGTTCGAGAACGGCTTTGCGAGGAATCCGTTCGCGCCGAGTTCGGCCGCTTTTTGAGTTTCAAGTAGATTCGTGAAACCGGTCATTAGAACAAACGGAACTTTAGAATGCTCGCGAATCCATTGTAGGAATTCGACACCATTCGTATATGGCATTTGGACATCACTAATTATAATATTGAAGTCGTCGGTGAAGGCGACAGTCTTAGCGACTTTTCCATTCGGGACTGATACTACCGCATGACCCTTGCTGTTGAGATACCCGGCGATCGTGTCTCTTAGGTACTCATCGTCTTCGGCTAATAATATCTTTGCCACGTGGTCTCCTTCCGCAAACGTCCAACGATGACTTATCGACTCAGAGGCGGATACGCTTCATTCAAGAATCCTTGACTGTCTCATTATGAGACGATTTTTGAATAATTTAACTTCGAAAATTGCCCTAATGAGACCTACAATAAAATATGAGTAAATTACGTCTGCAATTGATCATAGTGTTCAGTCTCCTCTCGATTGGGTCCCACGTTTTTGCGGCGGCTGCGCCCCAAGCGAAGACAGAAACGGCCATTCTAGCTGCCGGTTGTTTTTGGGGAGTCGAAGAATTCTTTCGTAAAATGGACGGAGTCGTGAGTACGGAAGTCGGATATGCGGGCGGAAAGTCGAAAACTGCTAAATACGATTTAGTATCATCGGGCGATACCGGACATGCCGAATCGGTTCGGTTACAATTCGATCCCAATAAAGTTTCATACGAGAAAATTCTCACCCAGTTTTTCAAGATGCACGATCCAACGACCAAAAACCGCCAAGGCAATGATGAAGGAACCCAGTACCGCTCTGCTATTTTCGCGACAACCAAAGCGCAAAAAGAAACGGCTGAAAAATTGATGGCCAAGATTGAAAAATCAAAAGCGTGGGGCAAGCCCCTGACCACGACAGTAGTTGAGAGCAGCGAATTTTTTCCGGCCGAAGAAAAGCATCAGAAATATCTCGTGAATCATCCGGGCGGATACGACAATCATTACTTGCGAGTTTTAAACTTCTAGTGCACTTTTAGGCGAATTATGCGCCTCATATCGCCTCCCGTGCCCCCTTTTTTATCTCTCGCCCCAATGGAAGGCGTCGTCGACCCGGTTCTGCGCTCGATTTACTCCTTTATTGGTGGATTTGACCGATTCACAACTGAATTTGTGCGGGTGACTGATAAACTTCTTCCAGCTCACGTCTTTGAAAAATATTGTCCTGAATTATTGACCGGAGGAAAAACAGCCGAAGGTATTCCGGTTTACGTTCAGCTACTGGGAGGCCAAGCGGGCCCAATCGCTGAGAACGCAGCTTTCGTATCCGAACTCGGCGCCTGCGGAGTTGACCTTAACTTTGGTTGCCCGGCGAAGACCGTTAACCGTCATGATGGCGGTGCGACTCTCCTAAAAAATCCGGCCCGCCTTCACCAAATTATTTCGGCCGTCCGCGGGGCGGTGCCATCGCACATTCCCGTAACCGCAAAAGTACGCCTCGGTTTTAGTGATAAGAGTTTAACCCAAGAAATCGCTCATGCTGTCGATACGTCCGGAGCCGCCAGTCTTGTCGTTCACGCGCGCACTCGAGACGAAGGGTACCGCCCGCCCGCCCACTGGGAATACATTGCGCAAATGAAATCGGTCATGAAAAATGTCCCGGTGATTGCTAACGGCGACATCACTTCGGTCGACGAATATTTTCGATGTAAAAAAATATCGGGCTGTGAATCTGTAGCCATCGGCCGGCCGGCAATAGCCTGTCCGGACTTAGCACTACAAATTCGGTGTGCAGTGGAGGAGCGCAAGTACGCTCCACTGGAGTGGCCAATGATTGCCGCAGAACTCTTGCCCCAATTCATTCAGCTCAGCCGCCAATCAAAATCGGATCACTTTGCTCTGACGCGCCTCAAACAATGGCTTCGCTTTCTGGCCGCCCAATACCCCGAGGCGGCTCGTATGTTCGAGGAAGTCAAAAGAGTGCAGGCACTGCTTGAAATACGGCCGGAAACGATGAATATTCGCGTCTAGTTCGTAGGGGGAAATATGAATCGCTTTTTATCACTCGTCATAATTATTTTAGTTGGGTTCGCACCCGCTTTTTCAAATGGAATCGAATCGTTCGGACAAGTTTTGTCTTCATATAAAATTGTGCGTCCTGCCGACCCGCTCATGAGAGAAATCGCCAAACGATTTGAAGTGGTTCGCAAACTCGACGACGGTTTTGAAATCATCGTGCCGGCTTTGCAAAAATCGGATTTATTGAAATTGGACCCAACGGCCGAACTCCTTGAGGCCGATCTCGCCCTGCACGCTCTCGCGCCGAATCCTTTTAAAAATGCAAATGAGCCCGATTATCGAACACTCGCCGGAGTTCAGAGTGAACTCGCGCGAATCGCGACTGAAAATCCTAAAAT
>JAYTDP010000114.1:0-2255 GCA_043735865.1 Bdellovibrionales bacterium | reverse complement strand
AGCGCATTCACCGCTCGAATTTGGTGGGCATGGGCGTTCTTCCATTGAAGTTTACGAATGGCGATACGGTTTCAAGCGTCGCACTTCGCGGTGACGAAGAAATCGATTTGCCGAACCTGGCGAACTTGCAGCCCAAGCAGCAGCTCGAGATCACTCTCCGCTCGTCGACGGGTTCTCGTAAATTAAATGTGATGGTAGGAATCGATACTCCGAACGAACTCGAGTACTACAAGTCCGGCGGCATCTTGCCGTACGTCCTAGGCAATATAAAAGGCTAACTCGCAGGGCGCTTATTGCGCTTTCACGTCTCTAACAATCGCTTCAACATTGCAAGTGGTCGGTGTTAACGCACGGGCCACGACAAGGTAAGTCGTCGTGTACGGAATGCCGACGATTCCCGGCGGATATTCAGCCCCCGTCGTAACGGTAAAGGTACGGAGTTCGATAAAATTCGGGCCGACCTCCCCTACAACTTGGATAACTTCGGTCGAAGCCGTGTCCGCGATCTTTTGTTCAATGGCCATGCGAATAGTTTGTTCGCATCCGATCTGACTTGCGTAACCTGCGCTTGAAAAGAGAATTAACGAAAAGATCAGGAAAATGACTTTCATCGTGCACCCCTTTTGGCTTTTGGCCGATTCTTTTTTAACGCCGAACGGTGGTCGAAGGCAAGTTTGGATAATTAAACAATTTTCATTTTGCTTTTAGAAAATGGCACTTTTGAGATCCAAGTCAACGGGCGTCAAAACGCTCCCCCGATTTGCACTCTAATTTCGTCTAATCATTTTTATAGGATCTGAAGTTATCGCTCACTAGACCTCCGTCTAGTTCGGCGTTAGAATTTTCAAGCAGAATCTTAGCATCAATTGAATTCTATTTTTTGAAATATGCGCCTACAACAAGTGCGAGTAACAAAGGGGTTTACGTGAAACACTTTATCGCATCAGCACTTTTTACCTTCGCAATCGGTTTTCAAGCCTCAGCTAAGGCGACGTCCGATCAAGATTTATATGATTTAGCCAACATCGATATTGCGAAAGATTCTCATCAGCTTCCGCCTCAAGGCCAAGTCGCTTCCGGGGCTCTTACTATCGATAGAAATTCGAAGGCCGTCACTTTAAGTTTCGAACGGGATTATTATTGTCCTGCAGGTACAGTGTGCACCAGCCAAATGCCAGCCCCAGTCGTTATCAAATTGCCGATCATACATCGCGGAACTGGTTTCTGCGGTGGAGAAGTCATCACAGCCGAAATTGACAATCGTGCCTCGAACGGAACTTATACTTCGATCACCATATTCAATGACAACGGTAATCTCTGCCAACCGAAAGATGGCGATAAGGCTTTCGTGAAACCTATAAAGGTCGAATTCACCGAACAAGCGTCGCGAGTTCCGTCTCCGACGGTATCGACAATGGATGGCGTTGTTAAGGGCACACTCTAAGCGTTTTTTATTGCGACGAGAGCATGGTTGGTGCTCAATAAATAAATGAGTCAGTTCGACAAGTTGAGCCGTAAATTTCGCACGCCCAAACAGGTGCAAATTTTTTTGCGTAGCCTCAAGTACAACCACGAAGAAAAAGGCGAGACCTTAAGGTCGGCATCGCTAGCATTAAAATTGGGTAGCGCCCACTGCCTCGAAGCCTGCTTCATCGCGGCTGCGATTTTAGAAAAGCACGGGTACCCGCCTCTCGTCTTAAGTTTCGAAAGCAAGGACCAACTCGATCACGTGATTTTTATTTTTCAAGAAAATGGCAAATGGGGTTCGATTGCTAGGTCGCGGGACGACGGCCTTCACGGACGGCCACCTGTATTTCGAAGCTTGCGGGATTTAGCGTTTAGTTATTTTGATCCTTACATTGATAAAACCGGTCGTATTAAAGGATTTCAAATTGCAAATCTCGACAACACTAAAACCGATTGGCGCATGAGTGCGAAAAATGTTTGGAAAGCCGAACAGTATTTAATCGATCTGCCCCACCGCAAACTCCCCACTTCTGATGCTCGATATAAAAAAATGTCTCAGCGTTATTTGAAACGCGGACCGATGAAATCACTTAAGTGGTGGTGGTAGACTTTTCGATCTCAATCCCTTTTTCAGTGATCTTAATCAGTCGCTTTTTATAAAGTCCGCCGATGGCCATTTTAAATTTCTTTTTGCTCACTCCAAAAGCATCATAAACTTTTTCGGCAGGAGCCTTATCGTTTAACGGTAAAAATCCACCGGCCTGTCGCAATGCTTCGAGAATCTGCGC
>JAYTDP010000113.1:0-8692 GCA_043735865.1 Bdellovibrionales bacterium | reverse complement strand
GTTTGAAGCGAAGGCTTCGGTAAATTCGTGTTCGAACCAATACGGGCCGCCGTGGCCTGATGGAAAAACGCGAGAAAGAAAATAGCAATCGTAAGCATGAGGGCAAACTTCTTCATCTCCTGATATAAGCCCTTTTTTGGCGTCGGCGCAAGAGATCGACAGTGGACGGCTTTAAACCCTCAAAAAAGCTTTAATAAGCGCACGAAATCACTATGTTTTTAAGAAAATACGCGCGACCTTGCTGCGCCCATTTTTTGCATTTATCGACCACGAATTCATAGCCTTTTGTAAAACCCTCGGAGGCCCGCTTGAAAAACAGTTCCGTTCTATTACTCATCGTCTGCTCAGTGGCAGTGGTTACGACAGCCTGTCAGCCGACGGACTCAAAACGAAGCAGCCGAAAAATTCGCCTCCAAAGCGGAACTCGATCTAAACAACATTACAACTTTGGCGATAGCGAAAAGACGTCTGGCGACCAAACCCCCGTGGTCGACACAACGACAGGCGCTGCTGCACCGACGGCAACTGTCGATACTACAAACGCACTTTGCGACCGCGTAGTCGAAGGAAAGTGCGACGCCATTCGCGTTCAAGTCTTAGAAGATGGAACATTCGCTGGAATTGATCGAACAGAAGCGGCGAACGCCGGCCTAGCTAAGACTATCAGCGAAAATGAAGAGACAATCTCTGGAAAAACTGTCGAAATTAAAATTAAATTTGATGAACTAAAAAACAGAGGCACTCATTTCATAGCGGTTATTGCCAGTTCGAATGAAACAACAAAATTGTCTATTCAGGAAAAATTAAATTCTCTCAAATTAGAAAACCTAACGATTAAAGACATGCCGTCAGCCCAGGCGCTCACGAAAACTCCTAAAGAGAAAATACTTGTGATTGCTGCAACAAAAGAAGATGCGGACGCTGCAAAAACGTCGTTGGGTATCGCCGAAATAATGACACTCGTCGTGGAAAACAAGTGGGAGCCACGTACACTTCGCGAAGAAATTTTGTCATACATCGGAACAGTCGTCCCGGTTAATTTCGTAACTCGACACTTGAAAAGTGAAGTCATCGCACAAATGCTACAAGTACGTCTTGACGGTCGACTTCTCGAAGTTTCGAAAGATTTTGGCACAAGTCTGCGCGAACGAATGACAAAACTTCGCATTTATATACTGAAACGCGAACGACTCAATGCAAATAGCGAAATTAAAATTACTTATACTTTGAAATAAATGGGCCTAGTCTTTTTTCTTGAACAGCGCTTCAGCGGCCGCCAGAAGCGCATCTTTCGTCGATTGCGCATTCACACCACCCGCCCTCGGCGAAAAGTGATCGCAAACATTTGAGCGGTCTTTTTCGCGGACGACTTCGGCGATAGTCTCACGACACTCATTATAAATTTTCGGATCATGGAATTGGCAATTGCGGCAGACGCGCACGTCATTCCGGCATTTCGGGCATTCTTCGCGGCGACTGACTGGCAAAAGTACGCTCAGTTTCTCGCCGCACGAATAGCAATGAACGTCGACTTTACCGCCTGACATAAAACTCCTAGATAATCCCGTCGATCGGCTTAATTTTCAAATCATGCAAAGCTTCAATGTGACGAATGGTTCCGGTTTGTGAACGCATGACGATGGAGTGAGTTGAAAGCCGGTTCCCGGTGAGAGTTCGAACACCTTTCAACATTGGCCCATCTGTAATGCCGGTCGCGCAGAATAAACAAGGCCCTTTTACCAACTCCTCGAGCCTGTAGGTTTTCTCGAAATCTTTGATGCCCATCTTAGCGCCACGAGCTTTTTCTTCTTCGTTCCGCCATTTAAGTTGACCTTGAAAATCTCCGCCCATGCATTTAATTGCCGCCGCGGTAATCACGCCCTCGGGTGCGCCGCCGATCCCGATCAACATGTCGATGCCGCTGTCTTCAAAGCAAGTCGCAATACCGGCCGACACGTCTCCATCACCGATAAGTCGAATGCGGGCGCCGAGTTCGCGGATCTCGGCAATTATTTTATCGTGTCGCGGGCGATTTAAAATGACGACCGTTACGAACTCGATCGACTTACCAAGTGCTTTCGCCACAGCTCTAATATTTTCGCTCACAGATTTATTCAAATCGATTGTTCCTCGGGCACGAGGTCCGCAGGCAATTTTCGACATATAAGTATCGGGGGCGTGGAGGAAATCCCCGCGATTGGCGGCGGCGATTACAGAGGTGGCGCCTTCAGTTCCGTTGGCGCAAATTGTAGTCCCCTCGAGTGGATCAAGAGCGATGTCAATCGGAGTCGATCCCGCGCCCTTCCGGCCGACTCGCTCACCGATGTAAAGCATGGGCGCTTCGTCGCGCTCGCCCTCGCCGATTACGACCGTTCCGTCGATCTCAACTGAGTCGAAGGCTCTCCTCATTGCATCCACTGCAGCTTGGTCAGCGGCCTTTTCATTACCTCTGCCCATGAACCGAGCGCTCGCGAGAGCTGCGGCCTCGGTTATTCGAACAAATTCTAAAGCGAGATTGCGATTCATTTTTTTCTCCGCGAGGCTTGAAATTCATTTTCGAAATTGGTGCGTAATAAAGCCGCAATTTTCTGTATCACAACTTCGAGCCCGAATTCGACAAAGAATTGTGGAAAAGGCAACTTGTCATAACGGTATCCGGCCGCAAATCCGATTTCGCTTCTTAAAGGTGCAACTTCAACGAAGCTCACTTTGCCTTCCATACCGAGGAAATGCCCTTGGATCACTCGAAACAAGATCGCTTTCTCTGAATTGTTTTCAACCCGATCAATCTTCAATTTCATGTACGCATGATAGTTGAACGCTTCCGTGTGGAGGTCGAGCGTTTGGTCTTTCGCGTTATAATCCGCTCGACGCACATGCGAACTTATTTTCGTCAACGTAGAAAAATCGAGGGCGCGCTCGAAAGCGTAACTCTGAGGAGTGGCGATAATACCTCCGCCGCTCATTTTCATGATATTCGGGGCCGCCGGGCTCGCATTCTCTTTCTCGGCTTTGACCGAGACAATAATCGCCTTTTCATCCCGAATTTTAGCATAGGTTTTCTCTTTCGCTTTCCAAAACGGCAATTCGACCGGTACGAGCGGCGGCAGGGGCTTTGCTAAGGCAAAAACCGAAACACCAATCAAGAAAAAGATCAAAAAATTTATTAAAAAAGAAAAATACGTTTTCATGTTCCTATGGGTTGACACAAAGAGGCGCCAACATGAAAGATCGTACCATGCAAGCGACCGAATGGCAGAAAAAACTCCCGATGCGCGCGACGTATTCGCGCATAGCTTTGGCACCTGTCATTTTTGTTCTCTGCTACATGTCAGCGAGCTGGGCACAATGGGCTGCGGCGGCCCTTTTCATTCTCGCCTCGATCACTGATTACTACGACGGATATTGGGCTCGCAAATTTAAAGTCGAATCCAATGAGGGCCGGTTCATGGATCCAATCGCCGACAAAATTTTGGTTTTGACCGCGCTGGTTATACTTCTCGATTTTAAACGAATTGATCCGGTTATGGTCACACTATTTCTATCCCGCGATATTCTGATCGGCGGACTGCGTTCAATAGCCGCAACAGATCACATTGTGATCTCGGCAAAGCCGACTGGAAAATGGAAAACGGCGATCCAAATGATTGCCATACCATGCCTTTTCATTTACGTACCGGTCCTAGGACTTCCGCTTCGAGAGATCGGCTATGGCGCTCTCTGGCTGAGCGTCGTTTTAAGTCTCTGGTCGGGATGGGAATATTTTTCGGGTTATCGGTCCGGGCGTATTAACAGCCAACAACAGAAGAAGTAGCAGCAATGAAGTTTATAAAAAAGAATTTGTGGGAAATCGAGCGTTCACCAAGCCTACTCATTTTAGGCAGTTTGCTTTGTGCGCTCCACATCGTGAATTATTTCTTCTGGAGCCGCTCGGCGAGCTTTATGGCTTCGATCGAGGGTCCTCCGCTTTTGTGCTGGCAGTTCTTCACTCAGTGCAGCGAATTTAAACTCATCCCCGGTTCGTTCGCATCGGCGTTTTTAGTTCTTTATCTTATTTTGGGAATTCTTGGTGCCCTTGTATTTATGTCGCGCCGGTTTGCGGGCTTCGGCTGGTTTTGCCTCTTTTGGTGTACGCTGCTGAAGGCTCTTTTCTATATTCAAGATGCAAGCTTAGAGTCGAATTATCAAAATTTGCTTCTTCTCATTAATATTTGCTTTTTGATTATACCAAATAAAAGTAATTTAATTCGCCTTTTGGTGTTCGTTGGTTACCTGATGATGGGATTTTACAAGCTGAGCCCAGAGTGGTTGGCGGGAGTGACAATCCCGAACCGTATCGCCATGCCGCTGAAAGGGTACGAGTGGCTTGCCGTTTTCTCGGTACTGATCGAAGTGATTATGCCCTGGCTGCTCATTTCGCGCATTCGCATCCGGTTTCTTTACGGATTTGCCGCCCTATTCGCTTATCATTTGATTCAACTTTATTTCACTCATCATCTGGATCACATCGCAGCACCGACCATTTTAGTTTTTCTAGCCTTTGAACACTTCGAACAGGTACGAAAAGACCGCGAATCATTTTATCGGTCTTATGAACACCCCGAACCTTCAAAATTCTGGTGGCCGGTCGCGATCGGTGCCTTCGTATTGGCACAACTGCCAACCGGAAACGCAAGCTTGCTTCGCGTGTTTAAAATCGAAAAAATGGGAAGCTACAGCGAATGCCAACAGGTGGCTTTCGTCCATACAGGTTCAAAAATCGAACAACTCGACCTGAGCAGCGATGAAGAAATTGCCATGAACCTGCGCTGTCATCCCACTGTTGCATTTAATAAAGTGAAATCCCTCTGCGCAAAATTAAAAAAAGAAAGTGATTTTCAAAACATCACGAGCTTTTTCTTGCAACGGCAGCTTGCGGAAAAAGAGTACCGCCTCGTTTTCGGATCGGATCGTTTTTGCGATTCTACTTACACCTCTGAAAATATGGGAGGACGATAGATGAGACAAACGTACTCCCCATTTCGGTTTTTCTATTTTCCATTCTTAATCGCCCTTACGGTCGCGTGTCTTTACGGTGTTTATAAAGAAAATCCATATCTGATGGCTCAAGAGGGACTTTACGATCAGCTTCGCCTGCAACGTGGTGCAGATTTCATCGTGATGCAACATCCTCGCAGCGAGTTCCAACTGACGGAAGACGATTTGAAAATCGCACACGCACGACACGAGGATTTGCAAAGAAGCCGCATGTTCCCGGAGGAGATCCGACCAACTCATCGCTGGGCGGTGCTGGGTTCGCCTGAAGTCGCCGTTTCATTGGCGAACGAGGATGAATCGTCGACTGCGATCGATTCGAAAGGTGCTTATTTTTTAACAACGAAACAATTCACCGCAGTTAAACTCAGTGGCGAAACGATATGGTCATTCTCGCCCCCTGGCACGGACACGTTTGTGAACGGACCCATAGCGACGACCGCAAGAGCCGTGACGCTCGCAACTGCAAAAGGTCGCCTATACACATTCGAAAAAAATACGGGTCAAATTTTGTGGTATTCAAAGTCGGAAAGCAAATATCTGCGGTCCCCGATTTATACCAAAAGATATGTCTATGCTTTTGCCGAAGACAAACCTGATCAAACATGGGCTCTACTTATGTTTGAACGTGAGTCCGGTAAATTCGTACAAAAAATTGCGCGTCTCTCACAACCTCTCGTTGACGAAGTCGCGCTGAATACGGATGAGACATCGGCTTATTTTACGACTCCAAAAGCTCTTTACGCGATTGATCTTGTGAAAAAAGAATTGAGCTGGAAAGTCGCGGCGCAGCCCGAAAAGGCCGATGAAGGTGTCGAAAATAAAGAGCCGGTGAAAGAAATGGCATTTACGAGTGGGCCGACGGTTTCGGGCGATCGCGTTTACGCAATTACTTCAGAAGGTATGGCGACGGCCTATGACGGTCGCAATGGTCGTCCAATGTGGACAACCGATTTGGCGGCGCAAGTCAGCGGCGGCTTCAGCGCCCTTCCAGATGCGTTTAAAGTTTATGTGCGCGACCGCGCCGGATATATTCACGCACTCAATAGCCGTACGGGTAAACGCGAGTGGCGATTCAATACTGCGCAAAACGGCCCATTCTATGATTTATATCTAATGCGAATGCGCGGTTCGAGCTTCGCCGATCTTAAAGTGGTACCGAAAACTCGTTATTGGACGGTCTGGACTTATTGCGGCGGGACTCGCCTTTGTATTTTTGCACCCGAAGACGGTCAGCCATACATGAAAACGGAACTGAAGGGACGCCCGCTTTCGGACCCTTTCATCGATAGCGAAGGCGAAGACATGTGGATTGCCACCGCCGCCGGTAAAAATATTCAGCTAACGCATTTCATCGAAGAGAAAAAGTTAAAAGCCATTCGCGAGGCTGAAAAGTCAGCAATGACACGGACAAAGAACTAAGCTAATTTATCATTTGATTTGCAGCTGCAATTCATTTTAAAGGAGTTTCTATGTCATTACCTTCTAACCGTCGTGAATTTTTCCGCAACCTTATGCTCGCGGGCATCGCGGGTGCTTTTGCTCCCACGCTCATCGCGACCTTGGCCGAAGCCGCAGAACCTGAACTCGTCGATATGACGGGCAAAAAACGCACCGACCCCGCAAATGCGGCGTGTATGGCGGCAGCTAAAAACGTTCACTACCACGACAATGTCGCCGAACTAGATAAAGAATATAAAGCGGGTAAAATGGGTAAACCAAACTCATTTAAAGACAAGGCGGGAAAAGAAATTCCGTTTCTTGAAAGAAATTGCGCCAAGTGCGCGCTTTACGGAATGGCGGGGAAACCCGGATCATGTCCCCTTATTGCCGGATGCTTGGTTTCACCTAAAGGCGCTTGCGCCTCATGGTCACCTAAACCGGCTTAAATAGATTAGGCTTTAATTAAGGCCCGCGTCCATGCGCCGATTTTTTGCAAGGCACTGGCTTTGGCTTCTTCGAATTTAACCCCATACGCGCGGTTCGCTTCGCTCCACACGACGCGGCCGTCGACTTCGATTTGCTCTTTGCCGTCTGGGCTTTGGATCGACATTTTGACGATTCCACCCTGTTCGAGAAGTGCATTCGTATTGAGCTGCACACCGCCAAGAGAAATTGTCGAGATCGAAGCCACGAGTTGGCGATCTCCGAGTTGCACCTTAACTTCTGTGTCGATTTTATAGCGATCGTGTTTACGGCGAGATTCTGGATGCTTCGAACGTAAATAGAAGTGAATCATGACCGGCAACATGAACAGCCCAATGATCACGAAGAGACTCCACGACTCGGTGCCTGGGGCGCCGAATGTCGGCCAGCCGCCGCCACTATTCATTGTAGAAACTGTCCCACAACCACCCGAGGCGATCGCCGAAGCAAGGGCGCGATCCTGATTACTATAACTGTAGGATGGAGTAGTATTGTCGACGGTGGCAACTTGTGCCGCATGGACAGTATCGAGAGCATTCATTCGGCCTTGAGAGACAACTTTAGTTGCGAGTCCAGAAACCGCATCCGTATTACTTAAGATTATGTCTCGAATTTGAAATCCCTGCATCGTCGGCTTTTCAACCAAAATCAATCCAGCGAGACCCGACACAAATGGGGCTGCCATACTTGTGCCTGAAGAAATACCAAAACTATTTCCAGGGTAAGTCGAATAGATGCGAACACCCGGGCTTGCAAGGTCGACGGCGGAACGACCGTAGTTAGAGAATGAAGCGAGAATATCGGAGTCCGTCGTTGCCGCAACCGAAATAATATTTGGAACGTCATAACTCGCCGGGTACATCGGCGTTGAATCGTTGTTGCCGGCGTCGTTCCCGGCGGCAGCCACAAAAGCCGCGCCGTGATTATACGAATAAGCAATCGCTTCGTGGAGTGCGGCGCTGTAGCTATATCCACCCCATGAGTTATTTAAAACCTGGGCACCGTTATCGACCGCATAGTAAATCGCCTTGATTGCGTCCGACGTTTTTCCCTGCCCGCTGCCGTTCAAAAATTTCAGAGGCATTATTTTCACATGCGCGACGACCGGATGCGCATCGTAGATGTTCACTCCAACACCCAAAATAATTCCGGAGACATGAGTCCCGTGTCCATTATCATCGAAAACATTGCCCGTGCTCGCAACGAAATTCCATCCGTTCACGTCATCGATGTAACCATTGCCGTCGTCATCAATGCCGTTCCCCGGAATTTCGTTCGTGTTGATCCAAAGTGCATTCGTCGAAGTGATGACACTATGAGTGGTATCGAGACCGGTATCGATAACCGCGATAACCGGGACACCCGCTCCTGCTACTGCAGACCAACTGTCCACGACCTGAATCGGAGCGCCCGTCGCCATGTAAACGCCGGATGACATCGAGACCATTTCACTTTCAGATACGATGTCACTAAAACCAGAGACATTTGATTTTGAATAAATATAGTTTGGTTCTGCATATTCGACTTCGGGATCGTTGCGAAGTTCCGCGATTGCTTCCGATGTCTTTTGACCGGCACGAACTTTATAGTGATACATGCCCATGCGGCCCCAAGACGTTTTGAGGCTCAATCCCTTTTGGGTCGCTTTACTTGCGAAGCTCGAGCTCTGAACTCCGGGGCGCGAACTTTTCATCTTCACGATGACTTCGCCCTCAACGTAATTCAATGCCGT
>JAYTDP010000112.1:0-5571 GCA_043735865.1 Bdellovibrionales bacterium | reverse complement strand
TCTTGCGGCCCTAATATTTCTTTTCTGCTTCGTAAATTAACAACTAAGTTGCCCGAGTACTCACTGCCGACGCTCGTGATGTTGCGAATCTGAATAGATGTGGCGATCAGGCCGTCAATACCCGCGTTGTTTACAAAAGGATTCGGCATCGTTGCGGTGGCACAATCGCCGGGAGTTACAAATTCATATTTTCCGATTTGTGTGGGCACAGTCCCGCCGAGGACCGCAATCCCCGCCGCCGGGAAATCTGGGGCTCCATTAAATAGACATTTACAGTTGCTCGCATTGTTTAAAAATTGCCCCAGAATTTGGCCACGCAATTGCGTCGTTTTGAGTTGAAACTCTAGATAATTATTCGACTTCGATTGATTGGTTTGCATCGTAATCATTGCGAGCATCATGACGCCCATAATGCCGGTGACCACTATGACTTCGACGAGGGAGAAGCCTTTCGGCAAAATTCCTTTTAAACTCATGATTTACGGTATCCAGAAGTAAATCTATTTACAATCGTGAACGACGAACCATCTAAATAAAAAAGCCAGCTTTGCAGCCGGCTTTTTCTTTTCTGATGCCCGTACGAAGCTGGGCACCAAATTCTTAAATTTAAAAGTTACTCTTCAGTTTCAGTTTTCTTCACAGTCGCTTGCGCCACTGCTCCCGGAGCCGCACCTTTAAGTGCATCACCGAATAAATCACCGAAGCTTGTGTTTGCAGTCGCAGATGCTTTCTTCGCGTAATCGGCAACGTCCGCTTTTAATTCACGGAGTTTAACGAGCTTCACAGAGAGAGCGATCTTACGAGCGTCTTTGTCGATCGAGATAATTTCAGCTTTGACTGAATCGCCGACTGCTACAACTTCATCTGGTTTCTCGATGCGTTTGTTTGCAAGTTCAGAGATGTGGATCAAACCTTCAATGTTCTCTTCGAGTTCAACGAACACTCCGAAATCAGCCATTTTCATAACTTTAACGTCATGTTGTGAGCCGATTGGATATTTCGTTTCAACTGCAGACCATGGATCTTGTTCGAGCTGTTTCAAGCCTAAGCTGAAACGTTCGTTTTCGATATCAACACCGAGAACGACCGCGCGGATTTTTTGACCCTTCGCGAACATTTCAGACGGATGATTGACACGTTTTGTCCAAGAGAAGTCCGAGATATGGACGAGACCGTCGATACCTTCTTCAACACCAACGAAGACACCGAAATCAGTAATAGATTTGATTTCGCCTTCGATGATTGTGCCTGGAGGATACGATTCTTTAAGTTCAACCCAAGGATTCGGCTGAAGCTGTTTCATACCGAGGCTGATACGGCGGTTGGCAGTATCGACTTCGAGAACTTGAACTTCAACTTCTTCGTCTTGTTTAAGAACTTGAGACGGATGTTTAACTCGTTTTGCCCAGCTCATTTCTGAAACGTGGATCAAACCTTCGATACCTTCTGCAAGTTCAAGGAACGCGCCGTAATCAGTTAAGCTGACCACTTTGCCTTTGATTTTTGAGCCCGGCTTGAAGCCTTCTGCAACAACAGACCATGGATCATCTTTCAACTGTTTAAGTCCAAGGCTCACGCGCTCTTTCGAGTCGTCAAACTTAAGAACTTTCACTTCGATTTCATCGCCGACATTCAAGATTTCTGATGGATGCTTAATGCGTCCCCAGCTCATATCCGTAATGTGGAGGAGTCCGTCCATTCCGCCAAGATCGATAAATGCACCGTAGTCCGTGATGTTTTTCACAGTTCCACGAACAAGTGAACCCTCTTTCATTTGATCGAGAGTTTGTGAACGTAGTGATTCACGTTCTTGCTCGAGAAGAGCACGACGTGAAAGCACGATGTTACCGCGGCGTTTGTTGAATTTAATAACTTTGAATTTATACGTTTTGCCAATGTACCCGTCCATGTTGCGGACTGGGCGAAGATCAATTTGGCTGCCTGGTAAGAATGCTTTGACGCCGATATCGACGCTTAAGCCACCTTTAACTTTGGCAACAATAGTACCTTCGATGACTTCTTCGTTCTCTGCAGCACGGGAAATATCATCCCACGCGCGAAGCATATCGGCTTTGTCTTTCGACAAAACGACCATGCCGTTTTCATTTTCAATTTTATCGATGTAGACCTGAATGTCTTGGCCCACCTGAATATCGCGAAGTCCTTCGACAATTCGGAATTCATTGATTGGGATCAATCCTTCAGATTTATAATTGATATCCACGAGCACGAAATCGCTCTGAACTTCAACTACGCGGCCGCTGACGACCTCGCCGACTTTGAACTCATTCTTGTCGACTGTTTCTTTGAATAAAGACTCAAACGACTCTGTCGCTTTTTTATCAACCGGGAACAACGATGGGTTCGACGGGATTTTTGAGTCTTCTTGGTCAAGCATGGCGAGTAAATTATCTCGCTGTACTTTTGCTTTCGCGGCTTTGGCTTTCGGTTTAGATCCTGCTTCTGTAGTCATTTTCAAATATTACCTCCTGGCCGGGAATTGCACTCGTGATCAACAAGCCAAGTCGTTCAAGGATTCATTCGCCGGAGGAGAAGTTATAATAAGCTAAAGGTCAGAGCTCAAGCTCTTTTCGAACTATACGGTGGATGCGCTCGACAACTTCAGACAATGTCATTTCGCTGGTATCAACGAGATGGGCATCCGGTGCCGCCTGCATGGGGGCGGCGGTGCGCGAGGAGTCTTGAAGGTCTCTTAATGATTGAGCTTTTTTGATTTCTTCAAAGTTAGTCCCCTGCTCTTGTGAACGGCGCAGGGCGCGGCTTTCACTATCGGCAACCAAATAAATTTTGATTTGAGCGTCAGGGAAAACCACCGTCCCGCAGTCGCGGCCTTCCGCCACTAGACCTTTTAAATTCATTGCACACCGGCGTTGGGCATCAAGTAAAGCGGATCGCACACGCGGAAATTTGCTGATTTGACTGGCAGCACTGCCATTTTCTTCAGCATATATGCCAACCGATACGTCTTCGCCTTCAAAATAAACGCGGGTGTTGTCGCTCGACATTTGCACACTCCACACGTCTGAATTGCAAAGATCTGCCAGCAAATTTTCATCATGGAGTGGAATCGACATGCGCTTAGCGACGTACGCGAGCCCACGATAAAACGCGCCAGTAGAAACCCACGACCAACCGAGCTTTGCTGCGAGATCACGGCTAACGGAAGTTTTGCCGGAAGCGGCCGGTCCGTCGATCGTAACGATTGTTGTACTTTGTGAAGGTTTCATAGTTTCCATCTTGAATATTTCCGCGACAACAAAAATTGCCCGTTTGTTTCAGCTCTGTCTAAAGAAAATTCGGCTGGCAACAGTGCATCAATGCGTCTCAAACGGCCAAAGCTAGTTTAACATTCACAGATGTCTAATAGCGCCGGTTTATTCATCGGCAGATCTTTTCTCGAGCTTTCGGTAAGAAAAGGAACTGAATTAGTTTCGCGCCGAATAGCATATTCTTTGAACTCCCTCGACTCCCAATTAAAAGTTTTGATCGCTCAGGTCGGTGGTCTTGAAAGTATGGACCGCATCGATATACGCAGCCGCCTCGCGTGGCAAGCCATCGAAAAACGCATGGGTAGCAATCCCGCCTTCATCACTACATCGGGGCTTGAGCATTGGCTCGAACTCAACATTCCACTCTCGCCTGAGACTTGGTCAGTGAACTTAAAACGATTTCCGTCTCCGTTATCGAAAGATTTGATTTTCGGAGTCACCGAGCGCACGAGCCCGAAGGGCACCGTCGAAGTTGAACCGACTGAAACCGAACTTGAATTTTTAGTTTCAAAATTGAAAATGAATGAAGTCACCAATGTCGCCGTTGGACTTATTCACTCGTCGATGAATTCGGCGAATGAAAAGAAAGTGGCGGAGCATTTTCGCGCCAATGGATTTCACGTTCACGCTAGCTATGAGATCTCGAATGATCGCAATGAGCGCCCCCGCTTTTGGGGTGCCGCGCTTACGAGTTACATCGATCCATTCTTAAAAGAAAAAATGGAACTCGTTCTAAAAGTCATCACTGACAGCCAAGTGCAGCCGGAGATCGTACACTTCGGCGACATGACCCTGTTGGATTTTATGAGTGGTTCGCGCGTTTGGCTAGCCGATAATTTACAGACGGTACCGGTTTCAAAACCTTTCTTGTATTGCGGAATTGATAATCTCGAAGTGGTGGGACTCGAAACTAAAAATGATCGCACGCAGACGGTAGTTGGATCCGTCGGTGTACCGTCGACTATTGCGAATAAGCTGACGCCCTCTTTGCTTTCTCGCCTCGAAGTGAATTTTTTCAACATGCTCGATTGGACGGACGCTCGGGTCGATATCGAACCGGGTCCGATCTGCTTGGGACGAGCATTAGTTCCGACACTGATCGACGCGATTGCGGGCGAGCATGATTTATCTGAGGTCGACGGACTCAAAGATAAGGTGAACGAAAAAACGTTGCGTAAAGTTTCTGACGCTTTCAAAACTTACAGTCGAGCTGAAAGTGCGACTCACGACTTAATAAAAGGGGCAGCACTTTTATGGGCGCAGCAATTGGCCAAATTTTCCTCTGAGCCCCTCCCATTAAAAGGACCTTTGGCCGAAGTCATTCAGAAACTCCTTAAAAATTATGATGCCGCAGGTCCCGCCACCCTCGAATATTACATCTCCGAGGCTTTAGTTGAAAAACGATAAACTCTTCCGCATGTTTCACCATATCCTGAACGACTCGTTGTCGACCGTGCAACGTGCGGCGATCGTGTCTGCTGAAGGCGAATCTATTTTTATCAAATCAGAAACATTGGCGGATATCGCGACTCTTCCGACAAGTGCACTGACCTGTTTACAGTATTTGCAGCTGCGCGATGGCGACGTCGGTATTTGCAATGATCCGTACAGCGGTGGCGGAATTTTATCGAGCTTCACTTTAGTAACCGGCCTCAATTTTCGTGCGGTTGCCAAAACCGGCCCTGCCGATTTTTTATTGGCGACGAAGTTGACTCTAAAACCGCGTATTACGAATTCTTTGAAACTCGATGACGAGGGACTACGGATACCACCGACTCCAATTGTAGTCGGTGGAGAAATTAATAAAGATATTTTCAATGCGATGGGTAGCCATCCGCAATTTCCGGTCGAGCTGAAAGAGTCACTTCCGATCGCCATTTCCGAATTGCTTCGATTAAAATCGGAAATTCAAAAGCGGTTCGCGCAGGCGAATTTAGAATTCGGCAAGCCAGAGGTGAAGGAATTTTTAAAAGCTTCGAACGATCAGATAAAAAAAGTGATGCACGAGCTATCCGAGGGCGAATCGAAAGTTGAATTTGAAATCGGACCAAATGAGAAATTAAAACTTCGCACGGAAGTTCATGAAGATAAGATATTGTTCGATTTTTCCGGCAGTGACCCGGGCAAAACGCATCACCTGACTTTTCCGGCCACATTCGGGGCCTGTGTCGGCGCTTTGTTCGCGTTTACTCGAAAGGCGTTGCCGATAAATTCGGGCACGACGTCGATTGTCGAAGTTGTCGCTCAGCGAGGAACAATCGTAAATGCGAATTTTCCGAAA
>JAYTDP010000111.1:0-3676 GCA_043735865.1 Bdellovibrionales bacterium | reverse complement strand
TCAAATTAGGTTCGATAATCGGCTATCTGCTCACGGGCATTTTGATTGGCCCGAACATGTTAAAATTTGTTGACGACCCCCACGGCATTTTTGATTTTGCCGAATTCGGCGTCGTCATATTACTTTTTCTTATCGGTCTAGAATTGAATCCGAAGAAGTTGTGGCAAATGAAACGCCCGATTTTCCAGCTCGGAGCCTTACAGGTTTGTTTAGTTACTCTTGTCCTTGCCATCGTCATCCGATTGTTTTTTGGGCTGCAATATTCAACATCGTTCTTAATCGCCTTTGCACTGTCGATGTCGTCGACGGCATTTGCGATTCAATTGATGAAAGACTTTTCTGAGACGAATAGCGAACAGGGCCGTTCCGCTTTTGCCGTTTTATTATTCCAGGACTTGTCGGTGATCCCTGCACTTGCGTTGATTCCGGTTCTATTTATCTCGAGTGCGACTGAAAACGAGGGCGGAACCCTTTCAAAAGTCGCAATGAGTTTGGGAGCCATCGTCGCGATAATTTTAGTCGGCCGTTACATCGTTCGGCATGTTTTCAGAATCATTGCGGTCACCCGAATCCGTGAACTTTTTACGGCATTGGCCCTTTTCATTGTTATCGGTACGGCGCTAATCATGAGCAAGGTCGGCCTTTCGATGGCTCTGGGGGCATTTCTCGCCGGCGTTCTCTTGGCCGAAAGCGAATATCGTCACGAGATCGAAGCCGATCTGGAGCCATTCAAAGGATTACTACTCGGATTGTTTTTTATTTCAGTCGGGATGGCACTCAACATTTCACTCCTTTACCGTGAACCATTAAAGGTTTTCGGAATCCTATTCGCACTTGTGACATTAAAATTTGGAATTCACTTTTTGGTCGCAAAAATATCCGGCATCAAGGGAATCGCAGCTCTTAAGTTTTCTGCGCTACTTGCACAAGGGGGCGAGTTTGCCTTCGTCCTCTTTGGAGTTTTGCAGTCCCAAAAATTAGTGGAATCAGCTACTATTGAGCCCTTCTCCGTGGCTGTTACTTTGAGTATGGGATTAAGTCCGCTTCTCTATTCATATATTAATAATCTCGCATGTGAAAATGAACTTGAGAACGCGCGTGAGTTCGATAAAGAATTTGATCAAAATCCTGTCATCATTGCTGGCTATGGCCGCTTTGGACAAATAATCGGGCGCGTTTTGAGGATGAAGAAAATCGGGATCACCGGTTTAGAGAATAACCCTGAGAACATCGATACGCTGAGACGTTTTGGTAATAAAATTTTTTACGGAGATGCCTCCCGTCTGGATCTATTGCATGCCGCCGGTGCTGAAAAGGCAAAGCTGTTTGTTTTAGCCATCGACGATGTCGAGTCATCGGTCGAAACTGCGCGCATCGTTCGGACGCATTTTCCGAATTTACCGATACTCGCGCGAGCCCGTAATAGGCAGCACGTCTTTCGTCTGAGGGACCTCGGTGTGCAGACCGTCATACGCGAGACCTTCTTTTCAGGTTTAGCAGGTGCTAAAACAGCCCTAACGACTCTCGGTGATACTGATCTTTCGGCCGAGATTGCGACCAATTATTTTCGTGAAAATGACGAAAAGCTACTCGATGAACAATATAAAAACTATGATAGTGAAGAGCATTTAGTCGCAGTTTCGAAAATTGCAAGCGAACAGCTGATCCAAGCGTTCGAAAGTGATATTAGGGAGTAGAGATGGCAAAAGAGTGGACTTATATTCCGGTACGGCCGAACGCAAAAGCGAAAATCGACAAAGAAGATGTAGATCGCGTTTCGAAACACACTTGGCGAACGGTCACCAAAGAAACGGGCCGCAAAAAAGTCGTGACCAACATCATCGACAAGGCGGGCCGCAATCGCCAAATTTCACTTGGCCAGTTCTTGATGAAACCGCCCAAAGGAAAAATGGTGTACCCTCGCCGCTTCATGGAAGGCTTCGACTACCGAAAAGATAATCTCATTGTGTGTACGATGTCCGAGCGCCAAAGAATTTTGCCGAAAGCTCGTAAGGGCGGAAGCTCGAGATACAAAGGCGTTTCATTTATCCAGGTAAAAAAGCGTTGGAGAGCGGCGCTTAAAGTGGACGGTCAATCGCTGACGATCGGTCACTACAAAACAGAATCCGAGGCAGCAGATGCCTACAACCGCGCCGCCCGTAAACATTTTGGGCCAAATGGTTATCAAAACCGAATCGTAGAAAAGAAAAAACGTAACTATGATCGAGACTGATCGATTTGCTAAATTCGATCAAGAACTCGTCGACATCGCCGACGACTTCAAAATTCTAACTCTCGTCGAATGGCCGAAGGAGACGCAGGACGAATTTATTCAAAAATGGAAAACCGGGAACCCCGTAAATCCGGTTATTGAATATCCAAAGCACAATTTTAAAATCGCCCTTCAAAAACTTGATATGATCATCGAAGGAACCGACGACAAGCATCCCATTGCACAATTTCTGAACAAAACGGCGAAAAGTTATTTCTACGCCCATCATATGATTGAAAATCTCGGGAAACCCGAGATGACTCAAAACTGTATTCGTATTTATGGCAAGCCCGGCGACAAGGTGGCCGGCACTTCATTTTCAAATATCGACGCTGCGAAATTTTTTATCGAAACTGCTGACGTTTTCAATGACGACTACAATATGGGCGAAGAAGAAAGCTGTATTCTCGCCGAAACAATCCGCGAGCAAATATCCGAAGCCACGAAAGCGGTCATAACGGGTGATAAAGTGGACATCGTTGTCGACGAAAATCTGGTACCAAAAGCGGCCGCTGGCGCTTCGCGCGTGCGCCTTCGCTCGGGAACATGCTTTTCGAAATACGACTTCCAACAACTCCTACAACACGAAGTCTTCGTTCATACTTTGACGGCAATCAACGGGCGTAATCAAAAAAATCTGAAAAGCTTACGACTCGGCTCCCCCCGCACGACAGCGACTCAAGAAGGCTTGGCTACATTTGCAGAACTTGTGACGGGAGCCATTGATCTCTCGCGCCTCAAGCGAATAGCTCTTCGTGTCCTCGCGACCGATATGGCTTTGAATGGCGCGAACTTTGTTGAGGTGTTTAAATTTTTCATCGCGAACAATCAGTCGCCGAGCGAAAGCTTTAGTTCGTCACGCCGTATATTCCGCGGCGGAGACCCCAAGGGACACATTGTCTTCACGAAAGACTCGGTCTATTTAGACGGACTTCTGAAAGCGCACTCGTTTTTTAGATGGGCAATGAAGAATCGCCGTCTCGATCTCACGCATGTGTTGTTTGCCGGTCGCATGACTTTCGATGACTCGCACAATTTAGCGCCATTTCAGCAATCCGGTTTCATTAGCGCGCCGAAGTATTTGCCGCCATGGGTTCAGAATTTTCATACGCTTGGAGCCTATTTGGCCTTCTCACTTTTCGCCAACAAGATCAGGGTCGATAATCTCGATAAATCCTTCGGTTTATAGCTCTCAAAACGTACTCTTGTAGCCATTATGACACCAAATAAGCGGGCATGGAGCTTGCTCTATACCTTGTGCAAGATGCCTTTTGGCTCCAATTTCGGAGTGATAAGCAGGCGTCAGGGGGTTCAAATGGAAGTCTCTCAAGGAACAGGTCTGGGTCAGCGCCTCTCTCTTTTGGCGAAATTGAAGGGACTTACTCAAGACAACATTGCCAAGCA
>JAYTDP010000110.1:0-4627 GCA_043735865.1 Bdellovibrionales bacterium | reverse complement strand
TAGAAACCCAGGAGTCTTAATTCCAATTTGTCCTTTAAAGATCTCGCTCATGATTTCGGTGAATCCGCGATTCGTTACAGGCTCAGGCGCTACAAAGTTAACCGGGCCCGAAACGCTCTCATTCTCTAGACAAAAGAGGGTAGCGCGAACCCAATCCTGCTCGTGGATCCAACTTAAAATCTGCTCGCCGGTGCCGATTGGACCCGCGACATGATTGCGAAAGACAGGTTCGAGTTCTTTCACGACTCCGCCCGAGCGGCCCAGAACAACTCCAGTTCGCAAAAGAACGATTCGTAAATCGGGACGCGCCGCTTTCTGAGCCGCGGCTTCCCAATCGCGACAAACTTCACTTAGAAAATCCTTGCCGCTTGGCGCTGATTCATCGAATGAATGTGTCGAAGCTTCAGAACTTCCGTAAAAACCAACAGCAGATGCCGATAAAAAAACACGCAATTTCGGCAGCAAAGGGAAGATCGAAATTAAATTTTCGGTTCCTGCTATGCGCGAATTATAAATTTTCTTTTTGCGTTCGGCGGTCCATCGCCCGCTGCTTAAGTTTTCTCCGGCCAGATGGATGACGGCTTCCACGTTTTTGAGCGCCGGTTCATTACCGGAAAGCGGGCTCGTCACTATCAAACCAGGAAATGCGCCGTGCGTTTTAAGGTAATCACTCGACGTCTGTCGAGTTGCCAATATTAAATTATGGCCCGCTTCAAGAAGTGAGTCGGTGAGCTGTTGGCCAAGAAATCCGGTGGCTCCGGTGATTAGAATCGTCATGGAGGAAGTATAGCCGACCACGGGTCCTGTTTATGAAAACTTAAACTGAAACAATGCGCCGCGCATTTTATGAGCGCAGCGTGAGGTTAAAAATTTCTATCGCCTTAATGGGATTCGTTTTTTAAGCTTTAGAGAGAATCAACACCAAGAGTCGCTAACCTTTACGGGGGAATTATAGATGAGAAGCATACGTCATGCTCTGCTGATCTTAACAGTTGCTCTTACGTTCTCAGGAATCACATCCGCAAGTTACGCCGAATATTCGATTGTCACTTCGATCAAAGATATCAAGCCGCAAAGTCCGGAGATGTCCCAGACGCCCGGCCACTTATGCACATCTAAAGACAAAGACTTTAAAGGTTACCGCTATTCTCAGAAGATTCCTTATTGCGAACGCAACGTGGACTACTATCAAAAAAGTCAGATCTACCAAGAGTACGGAGTCACTCCGGCGCAACGTTCACAATATACGATCGATCATTTCATTCCGCTCTCGATCGGTGGAAGTAATGACCCCCGTAACCTTTGGCCTGAACACAAACAAATCAAAGCTCTTCGTCAAAATTTAGAGATGGAATTATTCACGGCCGTTCGTGACGGTCACATGACCCGCGCCGAAGCGATCGACATCATCCGGAACGCGAAGCTGCATCCTCCCGTCGATTCATTCATGTACCAATAAAAAAAGGAACCTCGCGGTTCCTTTTTTATTTCATGGTTATTGTAGTGAGAGATTAGTAACGGTCTCCACCGCGTCCGCCGCCATCGCGACCTCCGCCACCGCCGCCGCCGCCACGTCCGCCGCCGCCGAAGCCGCCGCCTCCGCCGCCACGTCCACCGCCGCCACCACCGCCACCGAATCCACGACCACCGCCGCCGCCACCAGTGCGCGGTTCTTGTGGACGAGCTTCAGTAACGCGAATTGCGCGACCTTCTAGGTCTTGCCCATCGATTTCTGTAACAGCTTTCGCTGCTTCGTCATCGCTCGACATTTCAACAAATGCGAAGCCTTTGCTTCGACCTGTTTCGCGGTCCACGATCACTTTGCAAGATTCAACAGTACCGACGCTTGCGAAAAGCGATGATAGTGCAGAATCGTCTGCCGTATATGGCAAGTTTCCTACGAACAATTTTTTACCCATGAAGATGTCCTCCTCTAATTAGATTCTTCATCCCGTCTCACTAGAGGGAACCGAAAGGTCCGCTACTTTATGCCTAGAGCGCCGATTAGTTGAAAACTATCAAAAGCTTAAGATTTTGCAAATGAGAAATCGCATTTGACCGAAAAGCACGACGAAACACCCGTTCGTTAGAAATTGCTTCAATCATTTCGATGATTTAGTAGGGCATCCGCCACAAGACAGATGAATTTATACGGGGCTTCATTAGAAAAGCTCCTCGGTTTGGACTACTAAAGATCGATCTGCGATTCGGATTCGATGAAATCCCCGATGACGACTTTGACAGAATATGTCCCCTTTTCGACGATCGAATTCAAGATCGGCTCTTCCGAATCGAATCTCGTTTCCTTGCCGCTTGGGCTTGTGACAACCCATTCGTATTCAGGAACGCCTTCGAGTTCAATGTCGGGCATTTGAACCGAAAGCCGTACGCCTTCTTTGGTTTGCGCGAAAACAATTTTAGTTGATTTCGAAAGAGCGATTTCATTTTGTACAAGTAATTGATTTGGGGCGATCGAAGTCGATGTCGCGTAGTAAGCCGGGTCAAGCGGGACGGCCCTCCAGTCGCAGTGTACGTGGCCATCTCTATATAATAAAAAGAAAGTCGCCTTGTTTGCAGTGCATGCGTCGCGAATGCTTTTCATCGGTTTTCCAATCATGTCGACTCCATCGCCATACATATGCCGTGACCAGGTTGCTGACTTATCGATCTGACGATTGTAACCGGGACTGCGATACCCACTGGTCAACGTTAAGCCCGAACCGAGACGGTCGTGAATATTTTGAACTCGACGGACAACTGACGGAGAAATGATCGCGTAACGGCCTTTCGACGCCGAAGCGAAATCATCTAGGAAGAGGCTTGCCGAGAGTTGGGTTTTTGGGTTCATTTTCGACAGATCAATAAAGGCAATTGGGGAACGATAAAATGGCCGTTGGCTGGAAGCCGGGAACCGCGATGAATCGAGATACTTATAATCTCCACTCGGATCGGTGATGTTAGCTTTTGAGATAACGGGTGCGCACGACTTTACAAAGCAAACGGTTTTGCCTGAAGTGCCGGGGAGGGTTGGCTTTGACGGTCTCGATGGGTTGCCGGTTTCTAAGTCGATGTTAACGGGACCATTCGCAGAATTTGATGAATTACAGGCTGTTAAAAAGGATGCAGATAAGCATCCTACTACTAGGAGTAACGTGTTTATTTTTTTCATAGTATATAGGTTAAGACACATTAAGATTTTCTAACAAGACTAGTTTCTTATGAATTTTGCGAGAGAGAAATAAATGGACATAGAGAATTTAATTAAGACTCGACGAACTATACATTCGTATAAGTCAGACAAAATTCCTGACGCAATTCTGCATACTGCAATTGAATTAGCAGTGATGGCACCGAATCATCGACTGACGTTTCCGTGGCGTTTTTATCGTGTGGGATTAAATTTAAAATCGAAAATTGCGGATTTGCAAGTTGAAACCAAAAACAAAAAGGCACCTCTCAGTGAGATCGCACAGAATGCAGTACGCAAAAAATATTTAGAGGGCGGCGAATTATTAATCGTCGGAATAAAAAGGAATAATGATCCCGAAATATTGAAAGAAGATTACGCGGCACTGGCGTGTGCGCTGCAAAATATGGCGCTTTATTTATGGGACAAAGGATACGGGACGAAATGGTCAACCGGCAAAGTCCTGTCGCACGATCTGCTTTTTTCTTCTCTCGATATTTCTCCGGATGAAATTGAACTGTGCGGATTTTTTTGGATTGGCGTGCCGGCGGATATTCCGCATGAACCGAAACGGCCTCCGGTTGAAGAATTTCTTTTTAACGTCGATTAGTAGATGTCTGCGCTGAATTCTCGCGGACCTTCAGGGACAGTTTCAATTTCAAAATTAATGCGGCCGATTTCGCGCCCATCGTCTGTTTCAACTTGGACTCGCCAGTCGCCGGGATCATAATTACCTTTAATCGAGAATCCACGGAAGCCCGCGCCTCGCCCGCCCTTAATGTAAATCGGGATCCGATCGCGGGATTCCCATCCGGCGGCTCCCTTTTTCATCCAATGAAAGATGACGGTATCGTTGAAATTGGTGGGCGAAAAAATTCGAACGAAACAGACGGGTTTGTCTCCGGGCATGGCTTCGAAGCTTTGATCGCCATACTGCCAAAATTTATACCAGGGGCGATCGTACTGTAGAACATATTGATCCCCCAGTTTTTCAACCCCGTGATAAATTCCGATGTACTGAATCGAAATCGGCAAAGGCGGCAGGAGTTTCAAGATATAAAGAAGTAAGAGAGCGGCTCCGACAGAACCGATGGGATAGGCGACATTTCTTTTCAGATCAAATTCAACCACCCCTGATTTAATGTAGGCTCGAACTATTATGGTGCCGACCAGACAACCGAGTGCGACCGCTATAACGAGCGTAAAAAAATTCGAAAAGCCGAGTACGAGGGGCACGATAAGAGAGAAAAACGAAAAGATGCAAATCGCGTAGAGGATGTATTTCATCCACGGGCCTTGGTTCTGAATTTGCGGGAGTTCATTCCCAACAAGTAGACCAAACATAATGGCCAAGAATATAAAACTCGTCGCCAGGCTCGAACTCACAAAATAGAAAAGCGAATAAGAACTTAAGAGGCTGCCGAGGATGAAATGAAGGGC
>JAYTDP010000109.1:0-2652 GCA_043735865.1 Bdellovibrionales bacterium | reverse complement strand
TTGCAAGATTTTGATCTCTACGAAATTCATGAAGCTTTCGCGGCTCAGGTTCTTTGCACTTTGAAAGCGTGGGAAGACCCCGCGTTCTGTAAAGAACGTCTCGGTCGAAATGAACCTCTCGGTAAAATCGACAGGTCAAAGATGAATATTAAAGGTGGAAGCATCGCTCTCGGGCACCCATTCGCAGCGACCGGGGGGAGAATCTTAGGTTCTCTGGCAAAAATGCTTTATGAACGCAAAAAAGGTCGCGGACTCGTTTCGATTTGTACGGGTGGCGGTATGGGCGTCACCGCAATACTTGAAGGACCCGAGGGAGTACGCTAATGGAAAAACAAAAAGATCCGCAGTACCCTGATATTGAGCCAAATGCGACGGGCCGACTCAAAGTTTCGGATTTACACGAAATTTATTTTGAAGAAAGCGGAAATCAAAAAGGCGATCCGGTGATTTTTATTCACGGCGGCCCGGGTGGCGGCAGCTCGCCGAAAAATCGACGTTATTTTGACCCCGAACACTACCGAATTATTCTTTTTGATCAGCGTGGATGCGGACAAAGCACTCCGCATGCCGAGCTCAAAGATAACACGACGTGGGATCTTGTTTCAGACATCGAGAAATTACGAACTCATTTGAAGGTTGAAAAGTGGCATGTTTTCGGAGGCAGCTGGGGCAGTACGCTTTCACTCGCCTACGCCGAGACACATCCGACAAAAGTAAAAACGCTCTGTATCCGCGGAATATTTTTATGCCGTCCAAAAGAGATCCAGTGGTTTTATCAAAAAGGTGCGAGCTTCATCTTCCCCGACTATTGGGATGAATATCTAAAGCCGATTCCGGTGAGCGAACGCGGCGATTTGGTGAAAGCTTATTATAAACGCCTGACGAGTAAAGATCGTGCAACCCGGCTCGAAGCCGCAAAAGCATGGAGCGTGTGGGAAGGCTCGACTTCCCGCCTCTTTCCGGATCAAGATTTAATGCATGATTTTAACGACCCTGATTTCGCGATCGCATTTGCGCGGATTGAATGTCACTACTTTACTCACAATGCATTTTTTAAAACCGACAATTGGTTAATCGAAAATGTCGGTGCTATTCGTAAAATCCCGACCACGATTGTTCAAGGTCGTTACGACGTCGTCTGCCCGGCCGAGAGCGCATGGGAGTTGCATAAGGCGTTCCCCGAAGCAAAATTGATGATGATACCGGATGCAGGCCATTCAGCAATGGAGCCGGGAATTCTTTCGGCACTCGTATCGACTATGGATGAGTATCGTAAACACAAATGAATGATCTCAGCGATTCGACAAAACAACTGACGCGAAAATGATCAAAATGCCGAGCATACTTAATGATCCAAACGTCTCGCCGAAAAAGAAATAACCAAACGCCAGCGCGATAAAGATACCGAAGTTATTATAAATCGCGACTTGAGAAGCGGGACTTCGTTTGTACGCGATGGTCATAGCGAGTTGCGCAAGCCACGTGCAAACCCCAACGGCTGCTATTATCAGCCAATCGAGACTCTTCGGTTCGACCCAATTATAAATCGAAGGGCCAACCATCAATGGCAGCGACACAAAAGCAAAATAAAAGACGACCACTAACTCATGATCCTGCTTTCTGAGTGCCCTCACCGAATTGTAAGCGAGCGCCGACAACACGACCGAGAATAAACTGGCGGCAAGCGCCAGCCCACTGATGCGCGGATCAAACCCCTTCACCAACAACACGCCGATGAATGCGAGGGCAAAACACCAATACTGTTTCGGCGTCGTACGTTCGTTTAAAAAATAGTGAGCCAAAATTAAAGTAAGTAAGGGGGACAAATATTGAATAGCCACTGCACTCGCGAGCGGCATGTTTTGAAGCGCGTAAAAATAAGTCGTCAGTGCAAGGGAGCCCGCGACTCCCCTCGCGATTAAAAGTTTTTTATTATGACCCCATGGAGATATGCCTTTATGCCAAATGGGAACGATACAGAGAATAAGCGCTATCACTTGCCGCATAAACGCGAGCTGATAAAACGGAATGTGCGGGAGCCACTTCACACATGCGTGGGCGATGCCAAAAAACAAAACGGCCCATATCATAAAGATAACACCGCTCTGCGTCTGCTGATCCGATTCGGGCACGTATATTCCTTTTTTTTAGCTACAGCTTATGCTCTCATAATTCATCTCGTTTCGAAAGGATGGTTATGAACCATATTCTTTGTGCACTCTTGCTTTTAGTAACTGCTGCCGGGTTTGCCGCTTCGCCAGCTGAAAATTCAGAACCACCTCTTTACTGGATGCGAGTCGCCGCTAAAGATGCGAAAGAACGAACTGCAATAGCGAACACCGGCGTTTCGATCGAGGTCGTCAACAAAGACGACGTAGTGGTTTTAGGTTCGGCAGCCGAACTCGCACTTCTTCAAAAGACCAATAAGATTCAAACATTTTTCAAAATGAACGCGCTTGATTTTCCAACGAGCGATTCGAATTTTCATAATTATGCCGAACTCAAAGCCGCACTCGAAGCATTAGCGAAAGCCCATCCGGACATCGTAACTCTCGGAGTGATCGGCAAAACCGGTGAGAAGCGTGATATTTTTCTGATTACTTTGGGTGAAAAGCAAAACGATCCGTCAACGGCCGCTGTTTTCTTCGTGGG
>JAYTDP010000108.1:0-8069 GCA_043735865.1 Bdellovibrionales bacterium | reverse complement strand
TTGCGCTTCTTATCGCCGATACCGACTTGCGGATTGTCGAAGATGTTACCCTCGATGCGATAGACTCCGGACCAGTCGAGATCGCCAGCATGAGCCGTGAAAGGAAGAACTAAAAAGGCCAAAATTATGAGGCGAAGTGATTTCATGAAATCTCCTGAATGATTGCTCGCGGATCATTGCCAGACCCTAGTTTCCAGTCAACCAATTTACAACACATTGCGCTTTTGAAGCTCCGCCTCAAAATACTTGCCGTAGAGGATGTCCCACTCGGGAGATCCCTCGGGCACATTCCGCTTTAAATTCGTGATTGTTTTGCGTGTCGCCATGTCGACATCTTCGAATTCTTTGACAAACTTCGCGATGCCTTTTTTAGCGAGTTTGATGGCGAGATCTTCATCTGTATAATCGACGAGGTCGTCATTCCAGATAGTGTCGACGATAATTCGGGCAAAATGACTTTGGCGCTCTTCGGATAGAATCACAGGATGATCCCCTTCTCTTTAGCCAAACGTTTTTTCAGCATGGGAAACATTTTGTAACGCTCGAATCCACCCGGATTTTTGCGTTCAAGGTCGTCCATCATCTGATTCACTTCGCGATCGAGCGCCAGTTCGCGAGCAAAATCTTGTCTGACGATTTCGTTCGCTTTTGCGATCACGCTTTCTTCATTTTCTTTGAATATGACAGCCTTGTCGGCTTTGAGTTCTTTGAAGATTGAAAAGACTAATCTCTGAATCGCTTTATCACTCAATTTCATATCTTTGACTAAAGTGCGAGTGCGGCCTATTGTCAAGGCTCATGCAGCGTCCGAGTCTGAAAACCACCATTACAGCCATTGTCATTTTTTTGATCGTCACCAGTATTTTGACGGCAGTTTGGATTTTCCAACTCAATCTCTCGATACAAGATCGAATCGCGAGCGGTTGGTTTTTGCCTCCGGTCGAAATTTATTCTGCCAATCTAACCTTTCATAAGGGTGAGAAGCTGAGCCAAGCTCAGATCTCTCGCCGGTTGAGCGAGAAACGGTACCGAGAGCGCTCAGAAGGCGACACCCTGAGAGAAAAAGATTACGCCTGGCTCAATCACGATCAATGTAAAGAAGCATTCGGGGTCATTCCGGATTCCGAGAGTTCCGACCTCGTCGTATGTTTGTACGTGCGAAGTGACAAGCTTAACTACGGACCCATTCGCAACAGTCAAATGTACTTACTTGGTTTTGACGATTCACAAACATTAATGCGAATTTATCGATCTGAGCCCGACGTTTCGGGCTGGGTTTCGCAAGACATTGTCGAACTCCCGCCGGATTTATTCGCCCAATTTTATGATGGCGAGCCGATATTGCGAAACGTTGTGAAGATCGGCGAAGTTCCACTGCAATGCTCGCAAGCGATTACGGCCATCGAGGACAATCACTTTCTCGAGCATTCAGGAATTAGCTTTAGCGGATTACTGCGCGCCTTTGCCGCGAACCTTTTCGCCGGCCACTATGCACAAGGCGGAAGCACCATCACTCAGCAGCTCGTGAAGAACTATTTTTTGACGTCAGAAAAGACGATGAAGCGTAAAATCACCGAAATCGTGATGGCATTCTTAGTTGAATTGAACGTCGACAAAGATCAGATCCTCGAAAATTACATGAACGTCATTTACATGGGCCAGAATGGTCCGTTTCAGGTTCGTGGATTTAGCGCGGCCTCTGATTTTTATTTTTCAAAAGCGCTTTCAGATTTAAATTTAAGCGAATGCGCATTACTGGCGGCGATCGTAAATAATCCCGGCCGGTATCATCCGGCGAAGCACCCTGAAAACGCTGTGACTCGACGAGCGCTCGTTCTTGATCGAATGGTGACGAATCAAATGATTGACGCAACGACTGCTGGGGTCGCGAAAACAGCCGAATTACCAAAAGTGATCAAGAAAACCCTCACCGATCCAGCTCCCTATTTTATTCAAGCCGTGTTTCGTGGTTTGAAAGAAAAAGGAATCAGTTACGAAAGTGGTTTGCGTATCTTCACGACGCTTGACCCTTTGGCTCAAGAGATTGCTCAAAATGCGGTGGCTGCAAATGTTGCGCGCCTTGTGAAAGACAACAAGAAAGTCGCCAAATTAAAAGAGTCAGGTAAAAACCTAGAAGCCGCATTAATAGTCGTTGATACTCGGACCAGCGGAGTCAGCGCTTTAGTCGGCGGGCGCCAATATCTGAAAACTCAGTATAATCGAATTCTCGATGGCAATCGCCAAGTCGGCTCAATCATGAAACCTCTCGTCTATCTCGCGGCACTCGAGAGCGGTGGCCCCGGTGACGTTTCTTATTCGGCGATTTCGACAATTGAAGATGCTCCTTACACGTATAAATATGAAGGACAAACGTGGACTCCGAAGAATTATACAAATCAACACTACGGCAATGTGCCGTTTTTCTACGCTCTGAAAAACTCGTTAAATGTCCCAACTGCCAAACTAGGAATCGAAATCGGTCTCGATAAAATTGTCGACATCGCCCAGCGACTGGGCGTTGAGTCCGAGATGAAACCATTTCCTTCGATAACTCTCGGCGCTTTTGAAATCCGCCCGTTCGAAGTTGCGGATGCCTACACAACCATTGCGCGTTTCGGTTCGCGCCAACCGATTTATACGACCAGTCTCGTGGAAGATTTAAATGGCGGAGAAATCTACAAACACGAACGTGAACAAAAAGAAGTCGTTGAGCCGAAGTACGTCGCCCAGCTGATCGGAATGATGAGACAAAATCTTTTGACCGGCACAGGCCGACTCGCATCTTTGCGCGGCTACACGCGCCCTGCCGCGGGCAAAACGGGCACTACCAGCGATACAAAAGATACTTGGTACGTCGGCTTCACCCCGACCGTTCTGACGGTCGGGTGGACCGGCTACGATGACAATACTCCGTCGGGATTAACTGGCGCTTCCGGGGCTCTCCCGATGTGGATCGACTTCATGCAAGCTTACACGGATAAAGATCCCGAAACGGATTTTGCTTGGCCCGAAGATGTCGAGGTTAAAACCTTTTCTGCTTCGGAAATCGGGGCAATGCTCGAAAAGCCTGAGCCGTACGAACTGGTCGATACTCAACTTGTGATGCCGAAGTAGTTTACGTATCGGCATCAGAAATCAGCATCTGTACCGGATTTCGTTATTCCAGCAGCAGCGTCATGTGATCTTCATCGTAGTATTTCCCGTCGACGATCATCGCTTTGGGTTCGACTCCCCACTTTTTAAAACTAAATTGCTCATACAGGCGAATCGCAAAAGTATTCGAGGATTCGACAGTCAGACCAATACTCACAACTTTTAACTTTTCCTTAGCATGGCGCACGAGCAGTCGCATGATTTGTTCGCCGACTCCCCGATTGCGATATTCGACGTCGACGTGCAATCCCCACAACATTGCTTTGTGAATCAGCTTCGGCCGTTCTTCTTGAAAGATGCCGACTGAGCCGACAACTTTGCCATCCAAGACGGCGCCGAAGATCGCGCGCTCATTGCCCGCGAACCCCAGTGTGTTTAAAAAGTGGGCTTTGCCGTTGAGGCGGGTCTCGTCGACCGTCGTGAGAAATGCCGTTGGATTTGCTTCCACCGCTCGCAAACGGTTTTCGAAATAACTATCTAAGTCGGTGTGAATGAGGCGGCGGTATTCCATATCAATAGGATTGCCGCGACAAAAACTTTAGTCAATTTGGAAAACGGTTAGCAATCCAAAATGATCACTGAGTTCGAAGTCCGTTAGCACTCGCTCCGAACTTATTGGGGTCAGTGATGTACCTGTCCAAAGGATGTAATCGATGCGTCCCGGCGGCTCGTATGAGAAATGTCCCGAGTGCGCATAATAGTTTTTGGTGGTGTCATAGGTAAACAGACTGAATTGCTCTTGAGGATATAATTGATCGACCGGATCTTTTAACCCGATGCTGGCAAGAGAGCGATATTCCGGTGTTATCTCTTCAACGTACTTCCCACCTCGAAATGCTTTCGGATGCGAATTTAAATCGACCGCGAGGATAGCATCGTCGGAAGACCGCGTTGACTTCACGAAATTCGCTAACTGTTGGGCCTGCTCGGCTTTTGCTGCTTGTTCTTCAGGAATGTATTCGTCTGCGACGCCGTCTTTTAAAATCGTGCTGAATCCGCCGAGATGAGACGCGTAAATATCGACCCATTTCGACTCGCCGATGAGACCGCCGACATTCACCATGGTTTTAATAACACCTTTGCGCGCAAAAATAGGGCCTTCGTCAGGACGAGTCTCGACAGAGAACGTGGTAAAAACGGGTTTTTTATCGAGAGGCAAACGAGAAACGATGAGGAGCCCGTTGCCAATTCCAAGGTACGACATTATCGAATCCGAGCCTTGAACGGAATATTTGTACCCCATTGTTTTCAATTTTTTTGCGAGCTGATTCCGCCGCTTTGGTTTCCATACTTCTTGAAAAATAATGACGTCCGGATTGAATTTTGCCAATGCCGCCGGCATTAGATCGGCCCGCGCATCCACATCGCGAGAAGGCGAAACGATAAATTGGGGGATCCAGCCCTCGACGAGCCACGCATTAAAGTTCAGCACGCGCAGCGTGGCTCCCGATTTTTCAGAAGTCGAACTAATGGCACGGGCTTCGTTGAAAGCTCTTAAGTGCGCAGCCTGTTTCTCAAAAACACCTTTAGATCGATCTTTCGGTGCGTAATCGAGCTCAATATGAGTTCCAATATAAACGAATGTCATGAATTGCCCAACGGCCGTCATTGCTAAAATGCACGCCGGCCAACGAATACGGCGCAGACGCCAAGATCGCTTCGGAATCAACGGCTTTAATAGCGCAATACAAAAAAGCGAGTGCACGATAACGATTGAAAATAAAATCCACGAGGACAGACCGGTAGTTGCCTCGTCGAAGCGAACAATTCTCCACGACAAAAAAAACACAGAGCAGACCATGCTGACGGCGACTGCCAAAATTGCAGTTTGCTTCTGCAAATATCGAATCTTCAGCGCCGACTCGGCCGCACACACGAAAGGAAGTGCGATGCCGATGCAGACGAACGCGGTACGAGCAATATCGAGATCGGCGTAGAAGCCATTCCAAAACCCGAAATAAACTGTGAGATACAATAAAAATAAAATGGCGCAGATTGAAACCAGGCCGCGATGCAAAGGTTTCTCAATTTCAGTTCGCTCAATGTTTTGCTCGGTACTCCAAAGTGTCAGTGCACCTAGAGATGAGTAAAGACCGATGGACTCGAAAATGTTGTAGCCGAAGAATGGCAGAACAAAACCAATAGCACCGACAAAAAGCAGTACGCGAGTTCCGACGGGTCTCAGTCGCTTGAAAAAATCTAATTCGAGAACGACAACGAATACGATTGGTAGAATACGAAGTGCCACGGCAACCATCGACCAGTCGCGATCGATTGCCAGGCGAGACTCTAGCCAAAAGGCCAGGATCGGAAAAATCAGATTGAGAGCAAACCTAAATCTTTGATTCATTCGTAAGGAACTTATCGGTGTCATGACCCCATTTATCGAGGGGAAAAGGTCCAGACTTATTACGGCAAGTGTCTACAATTTCACGAGTTTTTGCCCCCGAAAGCAAATATATGAGAGCTGGCCAAGGCACAAACATTGAAAGTAAGTCTCCATGATCAAACTCGGTACGTTTGTCCTTTTAGCCACCCTCTTATTCTCTGGTTTTGCTGGGGCTCAAGACTTTCGTGTTTCGAAGATGCTTCTTAGCGATCGTCCGTCTCGCAGAAGCTTCAACATCTCCCAAGGTGTCCGAAGTGGTCCCAAGATGCCAAGCGATATGAAAGTGCATCTGCGCGATTGGACTTCAATTTCGGCTCGCGATCTCACGGGCCAGATCAAGTTCAACAAAATCGAGTCAAGTTTCGACCTATCATATTTTTATGTTGGAGTGACGAGCGATTTGTTTTTGGTAATTCCGCCTGATGAAGATGCGGCGACTTACCCAGAACTCATTCGAAGCATTCGATTTTTCGACGAAGCTTTTAACAACAAAATACCTCCAGATGATATTGACGGCTTCAGCCCGAGGCTTCCATTTTTGATCAATAAGTCAACTGGGGCCATGAGAAATCTCGAACGTCAGGTGCCTTCGGCATATGCAATTAAAACCGCATTTCCTGACACCGGCAATTATATCTTCCCGTCGGTGAGACATGAAGCCGCGATCGAAGCACCGCTCAAGTTACGCGCGGGCCCCGGATATAACTATGTCGAGGTTCCCCGCGCCGACGGAAGCGTTCAGGTGTACTTTGATCGAAGAGTCCCTGGCCTGATATTTTGTGAAGAACTTTTAAATACACCTAGTAAGTTTCGGCGATCGCCTTAAACGGTTTACTTTTTAATATGAGCGGGAAAAAGAAAAGATATTGTAGGCGTGTCACCGGCTTATCATTCCAATTATGTCGAATGAACTCGATATAGAGATTTTCGAGTTCCGATCGCGTGAGTAACCCATCTTTCTTAACTGCCTTTACAAGCATTGCGAGCAGCCCAGTGCGATGCTTTCCGATCGAGCAATGGAATAGAATTGATTTACCCTGAGCTTGAATCTCAAGTACTTGCACGAGCGCCGTGAAGAAACCTTCAAGCTCATCCTTGGGATGATTAAGTAAAAAATGTCGTTGGTACGGAAGCGTTCGATTTGTTACCGCCTGAGCGTAAGTTAAGTGCCGTTCGTAAAACGAAATTTCACTCGCGGCGCGGGCGGGCGCAAAGCCTTTGCTTTCAAGTTCATTCATTAGTGCCTGCCTGCGTGCTTCATTCAACGGACCCGACTGAGAATTATCTAATTTTGTTAAAAGATCGAGCTCGTAGTTGAGGGAGAAAATGTAGTCAACGACGCCGCTGTGAATTAACTCTTCAGCTTGCTCGAGAGTAGGATTTGCAGATCGAAAAACTCCGGGCACAACGCCTGCGTAATTTGCTAAGCCAAAAGGTCCGTAAGTCGACATTTTCGGCGCCAATCGATCGAGCTCAAGATTCTCGGCTTGGTAAAGGTCGGAAATTTCTTTGTTCTCCATGATGACCCGTATTTGAGATTTCAACTCTTCGAGGTTCTGAGCGGCGGGCATCTGTGCGATAATTTTCTCCGCCAACTGAAAAGACGGGGCAATAATTTTTAATATCTCATGGTCCAGCTGTATGTGTGCAACTTCGCTACTTCTCGTTCCTTCGATGAGCCATTGATCGCAAGACGCACGCGCCGACAATGCCGAAAGCAAGGCGAATAGAATGAATAGAAATCGCAAGAATGAAGTCACATCCATATGAGTGCAGTAAACATTCCGAAACCAGCGACTGACCAAAAAAGTGACGATCTATGTCGCGCGATTAGAAAGAATAACTAAATCAAGCGGTTGGCTGTCGACACCCTCCTCTAAAAACTCTTCACGGTTTTTTTGCGCCCGCAGCCACCGCTGTCTACGCATTCGACATTCGTGAATTCGTTTCAAAATCGCCAAACCCGACAGTGCGGCACGCCTATTGGAATGTGTTGTACGCTCGGAGGAATTAAAAGTGGCCCAAAGTTTCAAAATTCATGTTCATCCAAAAGTGAAAACGGCCATCACGTTTTCATCGGCCGCCCTTGCCTTCGCACTCATCGCGCTCGGTTCAGGAAAAATAAATAAAAATGGTATAGAGGTGAGCGCGCTCGCCGCTCTCGGCGACGTCATCCCCGGTCGCGCAGTTTCAAGCGTGTCGGAAGCACAGAGAAAAGCGAACCTCGAAGCCCTTTATGCTCGTAATGAACTGTATCGCCAGCTCGATAGCGGAACTCGCTCGCCCGAAGAAATCCAAAAAGAATTAACTGATGCAATCGGCACTGCTGATGGGATTGAGTTTAAAAAAGGTGCTTTTGATCGCGCCTACAAGCTTTCAATGGTGATGACACATTTCAAGAGCCAAGAAGGAACTCCGTACGAGGTACTTTTCATACATAACTTCGCGATCAACGGACTCCGCGAAGATGGGGTGACTCTTTACTCGCGTCGAATTGATGGAGTGGAAGAAAATACGACGTCGAATA
>JAYTDP010000107.1:0-2682 GCA_043735865.1 Bdellovibrionales bacterium | reverse complement strand
CGCCCTTGGCGAAGCCGTTATTTCAACCCTTCCAGGAGGCAAAGAAGGCCCTATGACAGGTACTAGCCAAGCGACTGCAGTCGTCACTGGTCTCGCTGCACTCATCGCTGAGACCGAGGCAGACCCTTTAGAAATCAAAGAGCGGGTCATCAGATATGGGCAGATGGAGAAAGCGTTACGAGGGAAAGTCGCAAGTTCACGAGCTCTCAATTTCGAAAGATCGCTTGCGAGCCGCGGAAAAAACAAAGACGCATTTGATAATGCGTCTTCGGGATCCGAAAATATTTTTGAAAATCAGAGCATCTGGAGCTCGAACTAACTATTTACGCGAATAAAATCCGTATTGATTAAGTAGTACGCCCAACTCTTCGCCTACAACCATCGATAAATCGACAGACTGGTTGCCCGGCAAAATCATTTTCTCGCTTGCAACATTACGAATACGGATTGAACGATTCAAAGTACGAATCTTCTTTTTGTCGTTTTTAACAACCGGCAGGCTTTCTATTTTTACGCGGGCGCCGAGTTCAACTTTCGGAGCACCTTCAACCACATCGTAGATGCGAATGATGGCGGCATTCTTTTCGAGCTGGACAACCTGTGCTTTGGCGATCGGTGCATCGGTCGTTTCACGTTGGAATACGAGTGTGCTTTTGCATGGAGTACTGCTCCATACATTGTCGAGATTGAAAATTTTGAATTGGTCCCCTTTGCGAAGTCCCGCAACCGAGCCGACCGGAATGATGAGCTCAGACGGGTTTAGGACTTTAACAACTTTCGTTTTCCATTCCGTTTCAACTGTTGCGAGTTCTGCGACAGTTTGCTTATAAGAATCCATTACGGTTTTCTCTACAAGTTTACCGACTGGAGTTGAAGACGAGTGGCCGATTCCAGCATTAATATTAGCTAAAGTGTCGACACCGATCGAAAAATCGAGCTTAGTAAACGTGCCTTGGCCGGCCACATCGGTAATAGTCTCAAGCGGACGGAGAGTCTCGCTTAATTTCATCGACATTGTCATCTTACCGCTCTCCGAAGAGAAGCCGATGCTCAATGCTTTCAAGAAACCTGAAAGAAGATTGAAACCAAAATTGATATTGTTTTTGTCGCGCATTTCAAAACCAATTAAATGGGCATCAAGTTCGTAGTCGGCGTAATCGAGTTCGCAATATGGTTTCGACAAATCGCCATTCTCGCCATCGCTGACTCCTTTAAGTGAGGCGCCCGCTGAAAATTGCTGCTGTGTCTGAAATTCGCTGCAACCGATCATGCTGACGGCCATCGCGAAGAGTGCTAATTTTTTCATGTGTGTTCCCCCAACTAAAGTCTCTGGACCATGTGCTGGGAGATGATTCGGAGCAATATCTGCGGAACTTTAGTCTAGTTTCACATGTCGTATTTCTTGTCGAGGTCGTCGACACTTCTAGGAAGATTGCTTCGCCACACCAGATAGAAGTTCGACAACTTTCTCGATAACCGCCGGAGTTTTCAATATTCGGTAGTGCCCGGCACCCGGAACTGGGAATAATTCTGCATCAGATAATGCCGCAAGCGCCATTTCGGAATGATCAAAGAAGAGCTGTGAATCCTTCGGATCATGCACGAGAAGAACCGGAATCTTGATAATATCGCCCAAGTTTTTGACAGAAACGGCTCGCTCATCAAGGCCGGTTAAAGTGCGAATTTGCTTTTCAAACTTTTCGGCGGATTTGGTGCTCAATCCAATCCCTCGAAAGAAGAATTTAAAAATGCGGTTGATGTCCGCGGGCGCCGCAATGAGGATTAGGCGTTTTGTTCGAAGTCCCAAGGTATAAGCCGTGGCCGCGGCGGCACCGCCCAAACTGTGTCCCATGACAGCCTCGAATGGTCCAAAGCGCGCATCGAGCTCGAGGGCGGACTCGGCAAACGCTCGCATGTGTGTGAGCCCATTTGGTCCGTTTTCAAGGTGCCCAGGGGCATCGAAAAAGACGACACGAAAACCTTTTTGCAGAAGCGGTTCGACGAATTGGCCAAACTGAGCTCCTCGCCCTGCCCAACCATGAATACATAAAACGGTCGGATTTTGCGCTTCCCCGATGACCCAAGTATCAAATTGAAATTGATTTTTTGCGATGAATCTATGCGGAGGCGGAATTCGCTTAAGCAATTCCTGCTCCCATTCAGGCCGCGCTTTCAATTGCGGAGTCAAAAATATCCGCAATGCTTTTTTCGCGAAGTACTCAGGCGCCAATCGCGACAGCCATTGGAAGGAGAATTTTGTAAGTATCAATTTTAATTTATTTGTCATTTACCATTTAGCTTTCGCTCACACGTAGAGCGCCCGACTCTCCGGTCGCGCGCCATTTTAACCATTAAAGAGAGTACGACTTTTCCGTTTCCTTTTTCTAAGCGTTCAGGATGGTATTGTACGGCAAAGCCTTTGCCGTTTTGCAGTTGAATAGCCTCGACAAGACCATACGAATCACGCGCTAAAACTTGAAGCGCATCTTTATCGATACTCTCGCAACGAATCGCCTGATGGTGGACGGAGTTGATTGTCACCGACTTTCGGAACTGAAACGCTCTCGCCAATACATTTGATTTTCCGGGTTCAAAGAACATTTCGTGGTCATCCCACGAATGATCGGTTTCGATATCCGGTAGTTCAGTTTTTATATCTTGATACATCTCGCAGCCAAGCGC
>JAYTDP010000106.1:0-3936 GCA_043735865.1 Bdellovibrionales bacterium | reverse complement strand
ATGAATTAAAATTATGTTTTAAACAGGTATCACTATGAGATTCTGTGAACACTTTTGATGAGAATTTGTTCTAATTTGAAACTGCATAAGTGGGTGATTTAGTCGTCCAGCGATCCCGATCGGCGATAGCCGGTCAGGCGACTTCCGCATTTGTCGCATTCATAGACGAGCGGATAGATTTCCGAACGCGCTTCAACCAAATGTTTCGTTTTACATTGAGAACAGATCAACTCGCCGGATTCGATTTCGTGACTGTCGAAGTATGAATTAAAAGCCATAAAAAATGCGCCGACAGTGCAAAGGGGAACCAAAATAAAATGAAGGACTGGTATGAAAGCGGCTGCGACGGCGAGTACGGCAAAAATCGCGAAACTTCGAACGGCGGCCTTGAGGCGTTCGGGTTGAGTGCGCTCAGCTAAAATTAAATGTCCGTCTTGAATACTTCCATCCCGAGAGATGACTTCAATTTCGAGTTCTGTCTCAGTATCCAAAATTTCACCCCTGCCCAGCCTAGTACTACCTTATTTGGCCTTGTTTGGGGAGCGGGCATCAATCTTTTGCATGAACTGCGAGAAGCGTTTCGCGAAGTCGATGGCAGGGCGCAATTTCTTTTTCGGTTTTAACTTTTTCGTAAAAGCTCCCTACTCACGCGTCATTTTGGCGTTTTTTGGTTCTACCAAAGAAAGAATCCTTTAGAAACCAATTGAATTTATTTCAGCACAATTTAAGACAGGTTTCGACAACTTAAATTTTTGAGGTAGAGATAATTCCATGACTGAATTCGACCAACTTCTCGAAACTGAATCTGCGGCTCGTGATGAACAGTGGGAAAAGCAATTTTTTGACCATTTAGTGCACTCGCAACTGCAGGTCTTGTCGGAGGAGGCTCATCAAGGTCCCGATGGCTGGCCATATCTTTTCGCCAGGACCGACGAGCAGGGCACCGAACCCGCCGCGAAAGTTTTAGAATGGCTTCATGATAAAGGGATGGGCCTTGCCGTGAACCCTGATCGCGAATCTCCCGATTATGTTTTCACCTACGGAATGATCTGGAACTTTAAAGAGCGAAATGAGTTTTTGACTGCGCACGATCCACAGCGTGGAGGCCAAATCAAACTCGATACCGGCGATAAGATTCATGCCG
The DNA here is from genome assembly GCA_043735865.1 of Bdellovibrionales bacterium. Classification (GTDB taxonomy): domain Bacteria; phylum Bdellovibrionota; class Bdellovibrionia; order Bdellovibrionales; family UBA1609; genus CAYHVK01. The sequence continues at coordinate 2,792 of JAYTDP010000106.1, read as the reverse complement.
GAGCACCAAGTGAAGGTTATCTACCAAGCTATGCGCGAACTATCTTGCGTGAATTTCTGCGTCAGCAAAAAATCGAAGCGAAGGTACTGGTGATGGGGCGACTCTCGCGCGCGCAAGCAGCGATCGATGATGCGACCGCTGATCACTATGATTTATGTTTTTCTCTCGAGTCTTTAGGGAATCCCCCGGCGGCAGAGCACCGGGGAATATTAGAAGCGATCAGTTGGTTCTTGCCGGCCCATTATTCACTCATGATCGCGAGCGAAAAAGGCCTGCCGCCGTTTCATGCGCTCTAGTTAGAGCGCCATACTTCGGATCATTTGCGCATAATACGTAGCCGATTGGTATCCACCGGCGACGAACTTTTCTAATTCTTCAGCCGTCAACTTATACGCCGCTTTCTCTGCTGCAGTTGCAGTTTTCGAAAGTGGAGTTCCCGCTTTTTTCAGTGCCGCGATCTCCGCCACTTTTTCTGGGGCGATCGATTGAAGCAAAGTCACATTGCTTAAATTCTTCATCGTCTCGACTGCCAATGTGCTCGATTTATGAGCCAAGAAGCGGTCGTTGCCGATATCGACTTTTGCAAACTGACTCGCCGGACGCCCATCATTCGGTAACTGACGTAACACTTTCACCGAGTTCAAAAGCGAGCCCGTGTTATTGGTTTGCTCGCGAGAAGGCAGATGCTCTTTCAGCATCGCAATTATCTTCTCGTGGAGTGTAACTCGGTCCTTAAGGCCAAAGCGTTGACCTACCTCTTCGGCGAGCGGCTCTTCGATCATATGACCGTTGTGAGCGTCATCTTCGCTGAAGAACTGTAGCGGAATTTGCGCCGAGAACGTCTGGCCATCCACCGTCACAAAATCCACATTCGTAACAATTTGGTCACGAACGATTGCTTCAAGCGAAGACTGAATGGCCGGCGCAATGTCGACAACATCGAGCATGTTGTCAGTCATATCATCGAAAGAACGGATGCCTGTCTTACGGCCGACCATCGTTTCGATCGCTAAGAGCTTATCAATCCATGTGCCGCGAACGTCGATTTGATCGAGGTACGGATTCCCAGAGCGCGGATCTTTCGCGGACTGAAAGTGTCGACCCGCTTGCGCAACGATTACGAATGCGGGGTTGATACTGACGTTTTGCGAATCAAAGCAAGTCACAGCACCACGAGGTGCCAAGTTTTTAAGAGGCACCACTCCAACGATAACCGTCGGATTTTTCGCTTCAGCTGCTGCACATAACACATCCGGAAGTGCTATGACTTTCGTTAAGAACGCCGCCGAAATCTTGACGGAGTCTTTCAGATCCTTCAAGAAAGGTATGCTGTCCCACTCGGGCGCCGTGTCTGCCAGTCCGAATGAATGCTTGATATCTTCGTAGCGCTCGAGGCCAGCACGAAGTGCATCCATCGTCGAGCCGATTTGGCCCACGTAGTTCACGTCTTGGTAGAGAGAGAAATTCTTGCGATTATTTCTAAAGTTACGGCGCAAGTAGAGGTCATCGTAAGACTTCACGTAATGTGCTGCAATTTCAGTAAGCGATGTACCTTCATCGAAACGATTGCAGTTTGGATTAAGGCCAACGTGCTCATCCGTGCAGTACTGATAGTCTTTCAGAGCCGCCGGATTTTTACGTTGTTCGTCCACTTTTACAACCGAACCATCGGCGCGCTCTACTTTTTCGGCGTAACCGAATTGAAGTGCCGCAATGTCGTACTTGCCCATGATTTGCAGTTCATTCGTGGACTTATACGAGTAATCCATTACCGAGCTATAATTGAAGTCGCGTTTGATACCCATCGCATCGAGTTCGGCGCGAGTGTAATAGTTCGCTTTGTCTTCAGAAGCTCCAAAGTTGTGGCGAAGTCCCAAGTTATGACCCATTTCGTGAACGAGCGTCGGAACCCAAACAAACGGGAGGAGCACCGCAATCACTTTTTCTTTTTCGGCGGCAGTCAGTTCGACCCAAGGCTTTAACCCGACTTCGGCGATGACTTTATCGATTTCGTCTTCGATCGCACCGTTGAAGTTGAAGAGTTCAGCGTCATACAGACAATTCGCAGACATGAATGCTTCGAGCTTGCCTCGAGTGTCGGTATTTGCACGAGTCACTGCGCGAGGATCTTGAGCGAGCTTTGCGATTTGTGAAAGATTGCGAGAATCGATTCGACCACCGCCAGTTTTTGCGCCCGTAGAAAGCAGTGTCGCTGTTCCGCCAATTTCGCCTTCACCGTCAACGCGCATTTTAACTGCGTCGATGCCCGCGATCGTCACCATGCGATTGTAAAAGTCTTGTGAGAAAGAGAGCGAGGTATTCGGGCCTGCGGCTCCAATCGAAGCTTCAGCTAAAGGCGCAACTCCAGCGATCTTCATTCCTTTCAGCGCCATTTTTTCTTTAACCAATTCGTCATACGAATTTTTCAAATATTTTTTCATGGTGCCTAAGTACATGACGGTACGACCATAAACGATTTCGCCGGTAAGCGGATTCGCAACGGTCGGGCCGTACCCAATGAGGCCGGTTGCAAGCGGGTCTTCTTCAAGAATAACTTCGCTTTCACGTAAGTCGCCTTCGCTTTTAGCTGGAGTATCTCCAACCTCGAGAGTTAAGTTGGCTCCCGCTTTCGCAAGACTCGCATTCATCGTTTTAAATGCCTCAATCGTCGCGAGTTTCACTTTCGCAAACTCTGGCTTATTAAAGTTTTCGCTCAAGTGATAAACGACGTTGCGGCCTGGTCTCCAGCGATTCACATAGGTTTTCTCGCCGGTAACGGTGTTGTTATTATC
>JAYTDP010000105.1:0-11388 GCA_043735865.1 Bdellovibrionales bacterium | reverse complement strand
GTAGATTGGAGTGAGCTCGGTGTGGATGGTCTCGAGCACTTTCGGCGGCCGGGAGTCAGCGTCGCCGTATCCGCGGTCACACATTTCGGTTCGGAAAATCCCTCGTAGAGTCGAGCCGGGCTCGGAAGTCAGTCGATAAAGGCCGGCTATTAGGCCAGTGCGGTCAACGCCAGCAGTGCAATGAAAATAGAGCTTGGCACCTTCGGTGGCTTCGACTTCGGCGATATGTTTCAAAATTTCGGCGGTCTGTTTGCACGCGACGACTTGATCAATATCTTTCCATTTGTAGGGGACGGCTAAAATTTCTTCGTCCTTGAATCCATGGGCCTTTAGATCGGCGATCTCGATTGTGACTTCGCCGCGGGTTTGATTTTTGATGATCAAAATATTCGTAATGCCGGCCGGGCGAAGTTCAGGAATATTGTCTTTAGGACTGCGGCCACGAACGAGATCCTTAGATTGGCCCACATAAAACGCATTTTCGATTGTGATACCGACAGGGCGAAGTTGAAAGTCGTCGGCCGCAAACGATGAAAGAGGCAATGCGAGAAGTAGAATAATAAATAATCGCATTACTTTCCTCTCAAAAAACGAAGGCAGTCGACGACGAAAGAGTCTCGATCCCGGTGGCCTTCTGGGCTGTAGCGAACATTTATATAACGAAAGACTAGATTTGTGGGGATTTTCGAGGGTAATTTTTCATTTTTACTGTGTAATAGCCGTTCGGCCTGTTCCACTCTGTCAATAAAGGTAAGAGGGCCTTCATTGGGCTTTTTCACGTACCCAAATCTCGCGAAATAATTCAAGAGGCGGGCAAAAGCTTCACTTGTGCGGTCACGATTGCGGCCCCTTCTACGGCCGATGACGAATGCCATGGCCGAAAAGAGAATTACGACTCCGGCAAATAGGAAGAATAGAAGTCCCCGGGTAGCGCGAACTAGTCCCCCGAACTTGAAAATATTTGTTTGATAATCTGAATCGTAATCGAGAAGAAAAAGGATATAGCGGCTGTTAAGTGATTCAAAAAACGCAAAGGTTTGAGACAAGTAGGCGCCAAGCCCCCGTCGCCTATCCAGTCCGCCGAAAAATGCAGTTGGATATTGCCCGTTGCCGATTCGTCCCGCACTGACAACTGATGTCGGATCAACGCGAGTCCAGCCGCGGCCATCAATGTAGATTTCGGCCCATGAGTGCGCGTTTTTATCCCGCACAGCCATGTAACCTCCGAAGTCATTGTACTCTCCGCCTTGAAAACCAACGATGACTCTCGCTGGAACTCCCGACATCCGCATCAAAAGTGCATAGGCCGAAGCGTAGTGCTCGCAAAATCCAACCTTAAAACGAAATAAAAAATCTTCGAGTCCCGTCATCGAAGGAGTCTCAAGGGAATAGACAAAATTTGCGTCGGAAAAATAATTTAAAACCGCCTGCGAAATTGCATCTGGCGAACCGGCGCTTTTAAACTTTTCTATTAAGGCCTTCAGTTGCGGGCTTAACTTTAGAGGCACGGTCAAATCTCGGCCGCGATTTTCGGGTGTCAGCTCTTCATTGGCATTCCACAGGGGTTGCGATTCGCCTAAAAGCTTTAATCGATACGAGATCGGAGCCGCAGATTCAAGACCGGATGGCTTCACGATTATTGTGTTTCGCTCCCGAGGATCGGCGATCTCAAAGGCAATTGGTTTTTCGAGGTAGAAAACGGTTTCGCTAAAGCGTGGCTCAAGAATCATTTCGTACGTGAAGCGATCGCCGGGTTCGGTAGGTAGTCGCCGCCGAAATCGGTCGGCATTTATTCGTTGGCTGATTGAGTTTTGATCAGGAGGGTGGCTCCAGCCCCAGCCATTTGTGTCTTCAAGAATCTTGCCCTGCCAATAGAGAAGTTGCTGCCGTGGTGGAGGCCCTTTAAAAATGGCCCGAAAGGCAATTTCTTCCGACGTAATTAAATTCGCCATTTCCCCAGGGCTAAGTGAATCAACGAAACCAATTTGTTCGCTGGGCGGACCAAAAAAATTCCCGAGCGGTGTAGAGAATCGCGGAAACAAAAAGAAGAAAGCCAGGAACGCCGGAACAGCGATAATGACGTCGCGAAATAAAATTCGGCTCGACGATGAAATCAAACCCTTCAGGGTTTTCGTCGGCGCCTGAATGAGCATCAGTCCAAGGCCGACCGCCAGTAGAACAAGAGCCATGTAAACGGTTGTCAAAAGGGATTGCGAAAAAAGCAGCCAATTCATCACGATTAAAACACACAAAATGAGAATTACCATTTCGTCGCGTTCATCTCGCATTTCATTCAGCTTTAGCCCAGCCATCAAACACAAAAGCGGTGTGGCCGCCTCAGCTCCGAGAATTGTTTTGAACTGAATGAAAATCAAAGCCGGAAATAACAAGGCGCCAAAACGCAAAATATATTTCGATAATAAAGGGCGGCTCAGTTGGCCCGATCGAATCGAAACCCCAATCAGGAGCACGACAATCGCCGATACCCAAAGAGGGCTTTCAAGCACGTGCGGCGCAAAGCTGAAAGCCAACAAAAATTGGTAAAACTTCAATCGCGACGTCAAAGTGCCGACCTTACGAGTAGTTTCATCGAGCGGTGGTAATGGCCCAATCCTTTGGCAAGAGGCAACTCCTCTTTCGGAGTTTTTAAAGTCCATTCGTAGCCGTTCAGCTTTGCCGAACGCAAGCGGCCTGCTACCTCTCGAGGGGAGTCCTTTTCTTTGTCAAAAAAAAGTTCGATACGATCCACATCGGGCGATTTGTATTGTTTGGTATTGAGCCCTTTGCCTCTCGCTGCCAATTTCCAATCCATGCGCGCATAAGAATCTCCGTGTAGGTACGGCTTATGACCCGAGAATTCGTCGCCACTATTTTGTTTTGGAGGTTCGTCAAAAACGATCGCCGACGGGCGAGGATAAATGAAAACTTCTTCGACAGGCTTTATAACAAACCATGTGCGAAAGAGACCATAGGGATAGGTTGTCGAGATTCGAATGCGACCGAGATTTTGGATTCCCCATTTATCCGGCAGCTGAAGTGGCGCCCGCGCAGTTACCGTCGAAAGACGCTCGATAATTGCAACCTCCGTAAGCAGAGCCGGACCAGAATGCCACTTTCTGTCAAATTGGATTCGAATGCGCTCCACGGCCCGTTTGGTACCGAGATTTTTTAGCACGACAGTTGCGAAGGTTTTATTTCCTTCATCGTCGGGCAGCACCGTGATTGAAAGTAAACGTACGTCGCGAAGATTGCGCGCCGTCTGGATAATGGTCACCAAACCAAGCGCCAATAAAATAAAGGCCATCATGAAGACGAGATTGTTTTGATAAATTCCGCCGACCGCGAGCATAACGAGAAAAACGAGAAAATAGGTAAACCCGAAGCGGTTCGGCCAGCAGTAGAGGCGAGTTCCTTTGTCCTTCAAAACAAAAACTCCTCTATGGTACCCTCACGGCCGAGACGATTTGAGTCGCGAGAGCTTCACCCCCGAAGCGATCGTTCTCGTCGTTATGCCCGAGTCGATGGCTCATGACCGAGCTAGCTACATACTGAATGTCTTCGGGCAAAACCATTTTACGACCTTCGATGAAGGCCGACGCGCGTGCCGCGTGCAGGAGTAGGATACCGGCGCGGGGAGAAAGCCCCGGCATATTTGGATTCATTTCGCGGGAGTGCGCGAGTAGATCCTGCACGTATTCAATCAAGTGTTCCGATGCGAAAACCGCCGGAACTTCTTTTTGCCACGAAAGGAGCTGCGACTTCGTAAACGTGGGGTTTAGGTTTTGGATTTCGTGTCGTGAATCACCTTGGGTCAACATTTGTTTTTCAGCCACGCGGTCTGGGTAATTAATCCGAATCTTCATCATAAAACGATCGAGTTGGGATTCAGGAAGCGGAAATGTGCCGATCTGTTGCGACGGGTTTTGCGTCGCAATCAAAAAGAATGGGTTTGGCAGCGAATAGGTCTTCCCGTCGAGAGTGATTTGGTGTTCTTCCATCGCTTGCAAAAAAGCACTCTGCGTTTTTGGGGTCGCACGATTGAGCTCGTCGCCCAAAACAATTTCTCCAAAGATCGGGCCCGGCTGAAACTGGAAAGTATTTTTGATTGAATCGTAAATATGGGTGCCCAGAATATCCGAGGGAAGAAGATCATTGGTAAATTGTATTCTTCTTAGCTCTAGACCCGCCAGTCGTGCGAGCATCATGACGAAAGTGGTTTTACCAACTCCCGGAAGATCTTCGATTAATAAATGTCCATTCGCGAGTAAACAAGTCAGTGCCAATCGAACTTCGCGGTCTTTGCCGACGATTATCCGGCGAGCCGCTTCGATAAACTGGCTGAATTCGCGAGGGGCGTTTGAGTTATCGATATTGGACGACCTCATCGTGATGAAATCGAACTTTTTTGGCCGCGGCCGATTTATCCTCTGGCGAACGATACCCGACGGCGCAGGCGCACAATGTCGAATAGCCGGTTCCGTTAAGGTCGAGAATTCGATTATACTCTTGAGTGTCGAGTCCTTCCATCGGGCATGTGTCGATGTTCATCATAGCTGCTACAGTCATCAGATTACCGAGCGCGATGTACCCTTGGCGCGCCGACCATTCTTTCGAGATCGTGGCCCTAGGACCCTTCACGGCATCGTTCATGATTGCATCGTGAAAGCCTTGTAAGCTCTCGGGCGGAATCCCGCGTACTTTCGCGATGTGGTTCATATATTTTTTAATATAATCTTCGTCGATCTTATCTTTGCCCGCAAAAACGACAAAGTGAGAGCACTCTTCCACCTGTGATTGATTCCACGAAACGGCGCGCAGTTTTTTTCTCAAATCAGGATTTTGAACGATTATAAATTTCCAAGGTTGAAGCCCGTAAGACGACGGAGTCAAAATTAATAACTCTTTCAGGGTCTTCCAATCGGCATCCGATAGTTTTCGGGTCGGATCGAATTTTTTGACGGCATAGCGCCAGTTCATCTGTTCAATGAGTTTTTGTGGTGTCATATGTCCTCTTTTGTTCGAGACAATAATAAATGGTTTAGGCGTCGTAGGCGAGCTTTATGAAGAGCATGATTACGACCAGCGCCAACATGGGGCGCACTAACACGGCCGACCTCTTTGTATTTAGCTTAGAGCCTAAAAATGCTCCGGCGCCTGCAAAAACCGCAAGCTTAAAGCCGATTTGCCAGGCGACTTGATCATGCAGTGCATAGCCACCTAAAGCCGCCAGCGCCGAAAGTAGGTTGGCAAATTTCGAAATTCCAATTGCGAGAAGTATTGGCATCTGAGCAAAAACCAATAGACATAAGAGCATGATTGTTCCGCCGCCGGGCCCTAAAATTCCATCGTAAAATCCGCAGGCGAGGCCGGCGCCGATGACAACCCAGAAGTTTCGGGCGTCTTGAGCGAGAACAGCATCGGCCGCGGCAATTGGGCGTATGCGGTTGGCAGAAAGAAGAGACTCTTTTTTTAAGACCATGATTAATATAAACGGGCACACGGCCAGCATCATCCATTTGAAATATTCGGATGGAATATGGGTCCCGACCTGGCTGCCACCGAAACTTCCGGCGAAAACTGCAGTGGCAAAGATGATTCCGCGCTGTAAATGGAACTGCCCATTCCTCGCGTAAACGACAAACGCTGTAAAGGCCGCAGTAAATCCGACAATCTTATTGGTGCCGATGGCTAAAGGCCCGGGCCCCACGATGAGAGCGATGGTCGGGACCGTAATGAGGCCGCCACCTCCGGCAATCGCATCAATGAAACCCGCTACGAAAACTAAAAGAAAATAGACCCAAAAGTCCAAAGTTATTCTTTCGAATCGACGATGGGCGGAAGACTCGGGATTTTAAAAACGCGCTGGGCATTTTTATAAAAAACGTCTTCCCAATATTTGCGCGGAATCGCTTTTTTAATGGCCTCAATGTAAGGCCCCATGGTCGTTAGCGGCCAATCGGTCCCATACATGAGTTTTGTCGGATCTTCGATAAATTCGAAAGCCCAAGCAACTGGTTTTGTGACTTGCTCATCGAGATTCGACTGACTTCTTTGGGTCAGATCACCTACCAGAAACGCCGAAAGGTCGGCATACACGTTCGCGTTTTTGTAGACGATTTCGGCGGCCGTCTGAACCCACGGGTTCCCGAGATGTGCGATGACCAAAGTGATCTTGCGGTGTTTGACCGCCACTTCGTCGATCGCCATCGGCTCGGAGTATTTAAGCATCGCATCGGTATCACTTGTATCGCCAGTATGAAAGACGACCGGCACGTTAAATTTCTCGGCTAACTTGTAATAGCGTTCGTAAAACGGGTCGGTTGCGTACTTATAGACGTAACCAAGATAGATCTTGATGCAGGAGAATTGCTTTTTCTTGAGGCCCGACTCGACATCGGTGAATTTCGTATCATCATCGATGCCCGCGCAATGGATCATATTCAAAGGTTTGCCGTCAAAGTAGCCTACGTATGCACTTTTGGTATGGGAAACGGCCCCGACGACTCCATTTTGCTTCATCTCTTTCTCTAGACTCTCTCGAGAATAAAGGATTCCACTGTATGAGTTCGGCTTGCCGCTAAAGTTCGTGTGCAAATGGGCATCGATGATCGGAAAGTGATCGTCATGCGATTTTTTAGTCACGCCTTTCATCGAAGTTGCGCAGCCGATTTGGAAAACTAAAGCTAAAAAAAGAATCGAACGGAATTGTTTTTTCATCTGGGAACAGTAAAAAATGTTTTTAACGAAAGCAATGCGTTAGCGGATTAATTTTTACTTCTGCATTTTTTTAGCATTAAATTTACGCATAACGGGGGAATCATGCTTCACAAAATGTTCTTCATCAGTGCCGTCGTATTGCAGATTTTCACTTTTCAAATTTCCGAGGCCGCCGCTCGAAAAGCGATCGTCTATCGCGGCCGTGGAGGCTGCACTTCCTGCGCGAATGCCGCTGCTCGCGCAGTGCGCGCCGCCGGTCTCGACGTGGAATTCGTTGGCTCCGCCGGTATCACCCCGGAAGTTTTTCAAGGTGTCTCTCTTTGGGTTCAGCCCGCGGGTAACGCTATCACGGTCGCAGAAGCGATGGGTGCCGAGCGTCTCGCACTTCTTCGTAATTTCGTAAAAAACGGCGGAAATTATGTGGGCTTTTGCTCGGGCGCGTTCCTGGCCGATAAAAATGTCGATGACTTTGGAAAAGTAGAGGGATTGGGACTTATTGAATTTCCGTCTGCAGACTATATTCCAGTGAAAGACGACGAATCTCCAGTAATGGTCTGGACAAATTGGGATGGCCATCGCCGCCACATTTTCTTTAACGGCGGAGCGACTTTCAATATCCCACCGTCAAAACTTCGTTCTGTCCAAATTATTGCGACTTACGAGAAAGACAACATGCCGGCGACGATTGAAGTTATTTACGGTCAGGGCCGGGTCGTTCTTTCAGGCGCGCACCCTGAGGCACCTCTCGTTTGGAAGGATCGCAATGATCTCAAAGACGAAGATGGATCTGACATGGATCTGGCGAAAAAAATGGTCCAGCGAGCAATGCAAAAATAACTTAGGCACCTGTAAAAATTTGAAGGCCGATGTTAGAAAAACTCAAATTAGTTAATAGATAAAGTGGAGTGATATATACCTGCACGTCTCTCGGAGGGGTGCATGGTTCGTTCTTTTATACGTTTAGTGTTGTTTTCTGTCCTCATCCAATTTGCATTTGGAGTCAGCTGGGCGGCAAGGCCGAAACCGATCGAAGCTCCTCCTGGTCCGACGCTCGCCGAAATTTTACATATAAAACTTGGGGCGAACCCGGAGCGTGCGGAACTAATCGCTGAACTTCGCCGCTTGCGACCGCATGGCCTGCATAATGCAAATTCGCAAATTATTTTGCCACCTGAGTACACGCGTATTCTCTTTACTCCGAAATTCTCGCGCTTCATCGATCGCGCCCAATCGACGAATCCATTTTTGCACCCAGAGTCTCGCGACTACGGTTTCATGGTTTCAAACGAAGTCGAAGAAATGGCCGCGTGGGATTACAGCCCCACAACCGGAGCCGCATTTTATGTTCCCAATTTTAAACTTCCTGCCGATGCAGTTCAAATTGGCCACATTTCAGAGCGTGCGAAAATTCATCCACGCGTTTTGAAACATATTTTGCGTCGTGAAAATGGCCAGTATGTCATGAACTTTTGGTTTCATCCTGATGACCCCCTTGCCTATTCGGATTTTGTCGAAGGTGGAGCGAAGAACGCGCCTCCAGATGGTTACGGCGTCGAATGGAATTACATCGGTATCGCGCCGAACGGTCCGCGCTCTCTTCTCATGATTAATCTCGATGACCCATCGGCACCGCCGGTCTGGGTAAAAGTAAACCTCCACCGCAAATTAGAAGGTTCGTCGCGAATCATCGAGCCACACAAAGCGGCGCGCTCGATTTTGGCCACTCGACTTTTTCAAGAAAACGTATCGGAGTATAAACAGCGCAAGTACGGACTGCGTTTTCTTCCTGAAGTAGCTGCGGTTTCATTACCTTACTCTCGTCGGTCGAACGTTGTTCGCGACGCAAAGCCGGTTGGACGTCGAGGCGTCAACTACGTCTATGCGTATTCGATGTTCTCTCCGGCGGGGGCGGCCTCCAAAGAAGAAATTCTCGCGACGCAATTGATGGGACCTAATCCGAACAAAACAAAGTTAGAAAAATTAGCACGCCAGATTTTTCGCTTGATGGCTCGACCATTTGCTTACAACGCGTTAGTGACCGGGCTCAATTTCGAATGGCATTCGGCGAACTGGATGATCCCGATCAAAAACGGACAAATCGGTGATCACATCTTACTCCAAGATATGGAAGCGCTTCGATATGATCCGCAGATTGGAATCTGGAGCGGGGGCACCGCTCGCTCGATGCAGGCAATGACTGAACCTTGGAAAATGGCAAAGTACTCGAACGCTCTCGGTGGAAATTGGGAGTATCTCCAGGTGGGGAGCGAGTCAGTCGAACTTCAGGCACCTGAATTTTTATCGGATGAATATTTATGGCGAGTACGCGGTCTTAAGGATTCGAAAGATCCAAAGGATCCGACGACAATCGACAACATTTGGGGTTACAGCACCGTTGTCGATGTCGTTCGTAATTATGGCATCGGAGTTCTCGGTTTAGAATTAACAAACGCTGAAGTCGAACGATGGATGGACGAAGAGATGGCTTCCGCGTTCAATTGGGTTCTTCGAGAAGTGGTCAAAGTAGATGCGTCCGTCATTCCAGATGTCACGGCTGACCAGATTTTGCGCGAAGTGATGCTGACCAAAGATTATGAATCCGCCTCGTACGGAATATCAATCGAGCCTGATGTAGAAAATGTTCGTGCGAAAATACACGCCGAGGGCGGGTTGAGCCGTGCGCTCGTACAGTTGCGCCGTTATCTTCGGGATAAAAAAACGTATGCGGACGCTGATATTGATCTGCAAAAGCTTTTGTCTCAAGAGGCTGAGCGACTGACTCAGCTTCGTCGCAATACGACGAAAAGTAACTGGTACAATTTAAATCCGAAACCCGATCAACAATATTTTTTGTTCCACGAAGATGCGCGCATCATTGAATTTCGCGATAAAGATGGGTGGGCTGGGTTTTTCTCTCTCGAACCAGATGGGTCAAAAGGCTCTCGGGCATTTTTCGCCGAATACCAAACAATCAAGGGACAGCTGCCCGCGGACTTAACCGCTACAGAACTGAAGCGTTGCGAGCGTCTGCTCGAATCACCGAATGTGTCACGACGTAACGCCACCTTTGGCAGCAAGGTGCAGAAGTAATGGGTTTTAAGCTCGCGATTCACCTTCTCGCATTTTCATTTCTTGCTTTTGCCGGGCCCGCGTTTGCGTCGACTTCGTCAGATAAGCTGACGCCTCGCCAAAAATTAGCGGCCCTCGATTATTACCTCGATAATATCGAAGTGACCGCGAAAGGTCGCGATTGGCCGACAATTGGTTTTGAACTCGAGGGGGTCATCCCAGGCCGTGATCGGGAAGACGCCTTTAACCGTCTCTATGATGTCATTAAGAAAGACATTGTTCGCAAAATGTATTCGGGCCGCGAAGTGCTTCTCGAAAATTACAAATTTGAAACTCGCCGAGGAGAGCCCCGACAAGGGACTCGCCTCAAAGTGCAAGGATCCAAGCGCATAAAAGACGTCGAGTGGCATGTTAAAGACGATGGTTCAATTGTTCCTCCCGAGGGCTACATAGGGATGGAGTTGGTCTCGCCGGTGTTGCGCGGTCGCCGAGAAATACGATGGTCCTATGGTTGGATCGTGGCCCTCGCGAAAAACGGACTACAGCCTGAGCCAAACTCAGCGGCATTTCAGGTCCATGCCGGATTCACTGATAGCGGTCCACTCGAAAAAGACGTCGTGACGTCACCTACGGTTGTTGCCGAAACGATGGTCATGATGCTGGTGTTTTCGAAAATTGAAAAAGAGTTGATGGCACTTTACGGTACGGCCCCGAGCCGCCAGAAATTCACGATGCCGACCCCACAAGAGGTCATCGAAGTTGTCGAGGCGGGGCGAGTGGACTTGAAAAACACCGTACTTTCGCAATTCCTCGATCATTATTTTGAATATCGTTATTGGGGCCTCAATTTTAAAGCGCTCTTCCAATTCGGGACGGTCGAGCTTCGCATTGCGAACAGCACAACCAATATTCCGGAGATCGAGAGTCTCGTCGATCTCATCGGCAAATTGACTCAAGCTGTGCGCTCAAAAAATCCAAAACTCATCGACCTTTTAAAATCCCACATTGCCGAAGATATCCCCGTTCGCGAGTTGGCCGAAGTCCTCGATCTAAAATTGGGTCGACGCTGTAACGTTCTGTTGGGCGACGAATGATTTTCACGCGGGTCCTATTATTAATTTTGACTGCCTTTTCATTTTCTTTTGTACTGGCAGATTCCAAGCCGGTCGCGAAGGTCGCGTTTGGCGGTTATTATTACGATGCGGTCACGCGAAATGCCTATTCTCTCGGCGTCGCTACCAAAAGTTTTACGCCGCTCCAAAATGCCTATATTTTTAATCGTCTCAATATTAATGGTCAAAAAGACGTGATCAGCTTGCCGACGACAGTCGTTGAGCGTTGGAACCAGCTCGTTTATACGGCCCAAATTTTGACTTACATAAAAACTGCGAACAAACATTTTTTTGCCGGCGGTTTTGAGGTCGAAAGCACGCATAACGAGCTCCAGGCTTGGAGAGACTTCGACGTCGGCGCACAGAATATTTTGGGTTTGGTAGCGGGACACTTTGGTCGCTCGCAGGGCCCGCTCATCAATCCGGTCGGCCCAATAGCGGTTATGAAAGATGCCAAAGGGCGAGAGTGGAATGTCAAAACGGAATGGAC
>JAYTDP010000104.1:0-7415 GCA_043735865.1 Bdellovibrionales bacterium | reverse complement strand
ATTGTCTCAGCACATTGCGGAGGAACCAAGCCATTCACGCGCTGAATTGTACTTTTTGTTCCATTTTCAAGCGTGAAAGCCATTTGTTTGCCGTCTTTACTAAATACGGGATTCATCTCGCTCTCGGCAGTGTAGGTCGCGCGAGTGAGGCAATTTCCGTCGCGCCGGATCCAATACAATTCGTAGTTGAGCGGATCGTCAGAGTTAGAAGAGAAAAGAAGCCATTCACTTCCGGGATACCAAGCGGGGTCGAGAGAGTGGTTTTTCAATATGAAACTCGTCGCTCCTTGTTTGTTTCGTATTTGGCTCATCTCAATTTTCGACGATTGGAAGTTATCAGCAATGAGAACGGTCGCGATGTATCCGCCGTCGGGCGAAATTGCTCCACTCCACTCAAAAGCGGGAGTTGAATTGAGTCGCTGGAGTATTTTTCCGCGCACATTATACGAGTACAAATCGAAATTGTTGTTTCGGATCGATGTAAAAGTAAAGCCCTGATCTCGCGGTGTTAGGTTTCCGTCAAAACCCGGCTGGGTTGTAAGTCGATCAATAGTGCTGCCATCGCTAGCGGATTCGTAAATTTCGTAGCGTGGAAGTGGGCGACCGAAAACTTCGCTGTCGGCGAGCGGAGTTTTAGCTGGCGTTGCCAGATCTAATTTTTCTGACCGGCGGCTGCGGCGAATAAGTTCTGGATCCTCTTTCGTTTCGTCCGTCGAACTTGTGTAAATGAAATCATTGCCGTTCGGCGAATAAATGACGTTGCCGATGTCACCGTCTTGAAATGTAAGGCGGCGTTCTTTTTTGTTTTCGAGTTTCATTTCGTAGGCCTGTGCATTTCGATGCTGATTGCGATCGCTTGAAACGTAAACGAGGCGGGAGCCGTCGGGAGAGAACTGCGGATGATGACTACGACCATTCGTGACCAGAGTTTCCGACACAAAAGGTGTAAAATTTGAAGGGGCGACAGGCGTTTCGGCTTTCGTCGATACTTCCGTCGTGCGGCATTCGGTCAGAAGAATTGGGGTCAATAGCGAAACGACGAGTAAAATTTTATTTTTCATTCTGTTTCTCATGATGAGCTTTCATTGTCTTTTTGACGAGTGAAAACGGCACAATTTCGGTCAATTTTTCGAGCGAAATCCATTTTTCTTCGCGAGCGAGGGTTAATTTCGATTTCGCGGTCATCGGCAACGTTACGAAAATGTCGTGATGGGTAATGGAATGCCGAAATGTGAAGGCTTTGGGTTTCGTTTTCTTAAGTTTTGCTTCACCTGGCAAAAGCCATTGCCCTTTTAAGAATGGGGCATAATCGTTCTTAACAATTCGCACTTTGTCTTTTTTTATTTGGATATGCGGAGTCCACTCCCATATCTCGGAGGAGCGTTTCGGTTTACGTAAGGGGATCTGGTCGACCGTTCCGGCTTTGCGGGCTTCGCACACATGAAACATCGGGCAAATTAGACATTTCGGATTTTGGGGGAGGCAAATCGTGGCACCCAACTCCATCAGCCCTTGATTGAGTTCGTTGCTTGGGCCGGGAGACACGAATTTATCGACAGTTTCTTGTAATCCTTCGCGCGCTTTTGGCTTCCACCATTCAACCGGCATGTTAAGGAGCCGGCAGAAGACACGGATCACGTTGCCGTCGAGAACGCCGACCGGGTCTCCGAACGCAATCGAGCTGACTGCACGCGAAGTGTAAGGGCCAAAGCCGGGGTATTCGATAAGTTCGTCCCATTTGCGCGGAAACACGGTGAGTGCAGACAATGCCTTCGCCGCTTTATGAAGATTGCGAGCTCGCGAGTAATATCCGAGGCCCGCCCACTGTGACATCACTTTTTCGGGAGAAGCTTTCGCTAATGCTTTTAAAGTGGGAAATGCTTTTAAAAACCGCGCAAAGAAAGGCTTTACCGCCTCGGTCGTTGTTTGCTGAAGCATAGTTTCTGAAACCCAAATCCTGTAGGGGTCACGGTTTTCCCGCCACGGCAGCGGCCGCTGATTTGCGCGAAACCATATGAGAAGATTGACCCTATCCTTGGCTGTCATAAGATAACTCTAGAGGTAACATGGCTCTAATGGTGAAGACAACCCGTGCCTTTTTGTTTGCAACAACTTTGGTGGCCTTTGTTCCGTCATTTGCAAAATTAACGAAGCTCACGAAAAGCCCGGTCGAAAAAAAATGTTCACGCCGGGCATTGCAACTGAAAAATTGCTATTTGGATTTAGATCATTACTCGATCCGAATCTGGAATCAGAAAGTGTCGGTTAGCAATAAAGTGAGCCGCTCATTAGTCGATCTTCCACTGAGCGGCGAAAAAGTCGAGTGGGTCTCGGGCCAAATTGAAAAACTCGGTGGAGCTTACTTCATCCAATGGGTCGCTTGGGAAGCCCCGGCGGAGAAAAGCGATATCCAAACTAAGATTTGGTACGTCTACCGTTTGAAAGATGAAAAAGCCGACCTTATTCTGACCCGTCCTATGGTCAAAAGAATTAAAAGCGAAAATTCCAAGCCGAAAGCTGACGACGAAATAAAATACGGTTTGCGCCTTGAGAAAAAAGATCCGGCGTGGTTTTTCGGCAAAGAAAAAGGCCTTCTCAAATAAATTCCCGTATTTCGGTGAAGTTCCTACATGCGAGCGTGAAAAGTCTTGTCGGCGCCCGCGTTTACGATGTAATTCCCCTCTTCTTGTCACACATTCTTGGGAGCAATAGATGAATCTTTTCTTGAAAAAGTCCATCGGCCAATTAATGGCTGAAGGCGATCTTTCGGCCGTCCACTCGGCCAACACTCCAACATTAAAGCGTTCACTCGGTTGGTTCAATCTCACGACTCTCGGCGTAGGCGCGATCATCGGTGCCGGAATTTTCTCTCTCACCGGCACGGCCGCAGCTCATTATGCCGGCCCGGGTATCGTCTATAGTTTCGTAATTTCGGGAATTCTCTGCGCACTCGCCGGACTTTGCTACGCCGAGATGGCGGCGATGGTGCCGGTGTCGGGATCAGCGTACGCGTATTCGTACGCGACGATGGGTGAACTCATCGCGTGGATTATCGGTTGGGATTTAGTTCTCGAATATGCCTTTGGCGCGGTAACGGTGTCGGCTGCGTGGTCGGGTTACTTATATTCAATGATAACTAAAACTTTGGGTCTGCATTTTTCGGACAGCCTTGTTCGTCTAACAAAAGGCCCTTGGGAAATGGTGACGCTAAGCGATGGCTCACAAATTTTTGGCGTCTGGAACTTGCCGGCTACCTTCATCGCTTTAGTTGCTGGAATTATTTTATATCGGGGAATCACAGAATCAGCGTGGGTAAATAACATTATCGTCATTATCAAAGTTGCGATCGTGATTTCATTTATCGCTCTCGGTTGGGCCGTTATCGATTCGGCAAACTGGGTGGGGAATAGCGCGATCGAAGGACTTGCCTCGCTCGTGCCCGCACGACAAATGATCGAGGTGAATGGTCATCAACAGGAAGCCTTCGGATGGATGGGAGTTCTCACGGGCGCCGGAGTTGTCTTCTTTGCCTACATCGGTTTCGATGCAATTTCGACAACAGCGCAAGAAGCAAAAAATCCGCAACGGGATTTACCGATCGGAATTCTGGTTTCATTAGTTGTCTGTACGATTTTATATATTTTGATGGCATTGGTAATGACGGGTGTTGTTCCTTACGCTCAATTGGGTGTGGCGGATCCGGTCGCTGTCGGTATCGACCGCATTGTCGCACTTCGTGGTTGGTCGGAGTCTGCGAAATTAACTTTCACATTCCTAGTTAAGTTCGGTGCTTTGGCGGGCTTAACTTCAGTCATGCTTGTCATGATGCTCGGGCAAACACGCGTCTTTTACGCGATGTCGAAAGACGGACTGCTACCGTGGTTTGATCAGTGTCATGCGAAGTTTCAAACTCCCGGTAATGCGACTGTTGTCACAATGCTCTTCGTCGCGTTCTGCGGTGGCCTAATGCCGATGTCTCTCGTGGGAGAATTAGTTTCGATCGGTACATTGCTTGCGTTCGTCTTAGTTTGTGCGGGTGTTGTGATCTTGCGTGTGAAGCATCCAGAAATTAGGCGGCCATTTCGTGTCCCGTGTTTTTGGTTCGTTGCGCCCGCAGGAATTTTGTCTTGCCTATGGGTTATGACCGGCCTGCCTCGCGACACTTGGTTACGACTGATTGTGTGGCTTGTGATCGGCTTCGTTCTTTATTTTACTTATGGGATTAAGCACTCGCGACTTCGTAAGAGCGGTCGGGGCGTTTAGTGCGCCGCAACTCCAGCGTTGGAGAAGCAATGCTGAAGCGATCAGTCCGCGAATCGTCCCATAAAAGAGCTTTAGTTATCGAGGCACTCGGGTTTTATTCGGCGTTTTAAATCTTGTACTGCCTCGAACGAAACCGCCGCCGAATCATAGGCCTGTTTGTTGCGAAGATTCTGTTCTTCGAACATCATAAACGCCTGATGAAAAAGAGACTTCATTTCAGCGATGCCGCTATCTATCTTTGCACTTAAGACAGCAGTGGTTGCCTCAAGGGTCGCATTCGTCGCATTGAGGGCAGCATTTGTAGCTTCAAGCGAAGCATTGGTAGCATCAATCTTGGCGGTTAATGAAGCATTCATAGCTTTCATTTCTGTGACAAGGCTATCAACTTTGGATTCGAGGCGATCAATTTTTGCGTCGGTGGAACTTATGCGAGACAACATGTCGGCGCGAAACGCACGCATAATCTTCATATCAACCGGAATGTCGGATTCTCTATACGGCGCCGTATTTTTGTTCTTTTTCATTTTGTTGTAATTTGAAAGCAAAATAAGTGCTGACATAGGGTCCCTCCGGCATAACTGAGACCGACCATAATGGACAATGATCGTCTGGACAACTCGTACGCCGGACAAAGCCCAAAAGTATTCCTAATAGGTATTGGGATTGTCTAATATCTCTACAGTGTTGGCCCATTTTGTCCTTGCCGGGCCTGCGTCCCCTCCGCCTATCGCTATGAGCACCCACAACGCTTTGGTATTGGCCGTCAAGGTATAGACTGTGCATATTTAACCGGTCACTATGGCGGACCGTTTATGGTAGGCATTTCAAACACCTTAAATCAAAAAATTCTCTGGCCATTATTGATTGCATTGGGCCTCCAATTCTCGCATGTGGGTGCGGCCGCAAGCGAGACGCTTTCCTCATCGGACGGTCTAAACTGCGAACTGTTGCTTCGCCATGGGCCCACAAAGTTGGACTTTAACTCGTTTTTTACCAACCTCAAAAGTGCAGATTTCGATGGCTACACAGTTGAGCGAATAAAAAAATCACTTTCACTTCGCTTGCAATATAAGCGAAAAATTCTCTCTACGAATAAGGAAGTTATTAGATATAACGTCATTCAGTTTCTGAAGGAAATGGATCAGGGTGGGTTGGGTCTAGAGCGTAAAAAAATAGTGGACGAGCACTTGGAAGCCCATGGTGCCCAACTTTCAGATGATCCAGACGTCGATAATTTAAAAGTTGCAAGCAGAAGAAATTTAGTTCACCTGTTGACGCTTTTGCCGGCAACGGAAAAACTTGAACCCGAGCTCAATCAAATCGTCGACGCTGTTAACCAAATCTATTTACAATTCACGCACAATACGAATCTTGATCCGTCTGAGTCTTCTGCCCTTCCTCTTTTAGCTTCGAGATACCTCGAAAAACTTTCCGGGGTAAAAGGAATGCACAGCCGGAACCCCTTTAATTGGAATATTCTAAAAAGCGATGGAAGTGTATTCTATAGCATGGACATTTATGTGAGCGAACGTGGCAGAAGTTTGCGATTGGGTGAGGAAAGCGAATATGGGTTCTCGGCACTGAGGTTGCGAAATTCTTACGCTAGGGCCAATGGGATGATATCTGCCTTCGCTATGAGACCAAATGATTTGCCATCCAAAATAAATGGGCAATACCTAGGGGGAATTGACGAAGTCGTACCTCAATTACATCACTTGGACTTCACTGTAGATGATTTTGAATTGCTCGTAAAAAAGCTGTTGTTGAGTTATTTTTCAGAGCTTCATAAAACAAATCCACTTGAGTTTGGTCGCGAAGCCAGAAGCTTTTTGAAGTCAGATGTTAGCATAAATGACTTCGTGAAAGACGCCATCAAGAAGCACTTAGATTTCAACGCTCCTAGTTTCTTTGAATTGAAGATTCCGGTTTTAGTGCCGAATGATCAGAACCATCAGCTTTAATTGAAAATTAAAGACCAACCAGCTGCCGAGCTTTCGATTGCGCCGCCGCCAAACCACTGCGATCTTTCACCGCACCGGTTGCGAAATCAGGACGACCGCCACCTTTGCCACCCATTGTTGCGGCGACTTCGCCTAAGATCGCGCCGGCTTTAAATTTGCCGGAGAGATCTTTCGAAACCGAAACTAAGAGTGGGCTCGTGGGATCGCCTTCTCCGAGGAGAATCACGACACCAGACTTCATTTTAGCAATGAGTTTGTCGGCGAGTTGACTCAAGAGTTCGCGATCATCCATCGCCACATCTGCAAAAATATATTGCCCACCCGCGATTGGCGTTGCGGTTTTCAAAAGTTCGTCGGCATCAATCTTTGATCCCTTGAGACCTTGAATTTCTTTGCGGAGCTGTTTCTTTTCGTCTTTGGATTTTTCGATCCATTCGCGCACGGTCGTAACGGCCGCGCTCGTACTACCGGCGCCGGTAGTCGCGGTGCTTCCTGCGCCGACGGCCCCGCCCGTCGTAGGATTTCCTGCGCTCGCAAAAGCCTCAGTCCCAGGCAAAGCCGGCTTTGGTAATCCCGCCGCCTCGCGCGCTTCAATGCTCTCGCGCGTACAAGCCAAAGTGAACAACGCCGCATTCTCGCCCGTGATCGCTTCGATACGACGAACTCCCGATGAAACTCCGGCTTCGCTGACAACTTTAAATAATCGAATCAAAGCGGTGTTCGACACGTGCGTGCCGCCGCAAAGTTCTTGAGAGAAGTCGCCCATTTTTAAAACGCGCACTTTGTCGCCGTATTTTTCACCGAAGAGAGCCATTGCTCCACCTTTGACAGCTTCTTCAGGAGTTTTCACAGTCGTCTCGACCGCAACCGAAGAAGAAATTTGTTGGTTCACCATATTTTCAATCGCAACCAATTCAGAATCGCTAACAGGTTTGTTATGAGTAAAATCGAATCGCAGTCGATCAGGGGCAACCATCGATCCCGCTTGCGTAATGTGCGTACCCAACACGCGCCGTAAAGCTGCGTGCAACAAGTGAGTCGCCGAGTGATTATTCGCTGTGTTGCGACGATGAGCCGCATCGACATCAAGTTTCGCCGCCTGGCCAACCGTGATTTCTCCGTCGACAACGCGGACATGGTGGAGGTGAAGATCATTCGCCTTCGTGCAATCAATAACTTCGGCTTCGCCGG
>JAYTDP010000103.1:0-5561 GCA_043735865.1 Bdellovibrionales bacterium | reverse complement strand
TATTTGTCGACTTCGAATCGCAGACAGATAGCTCAAAACAAACGATCGAATGTGAAACCGTTCTGGTTGCTGCTGGCCGTAAACCATTCTCTGAAGGTCTCGGACTTGAGAATTTAAAAATCGAAAAAGATGAACGTGGGTTCGTGCACGTGAATGAACATTACCAAACCAGCGTTCCGAATGTTTTTGCGATCGGCGATCTGGTGCCGGGTCCGATGCTCGCGCATAAAGCAGAAGAAGAAGGCGTTGCCGTTGCCGAAATTCTTGCGGGACAGGCCGGCCACGTCAACTACGAGACTGTTCCTTACGTTATCTACACATGGCCGGAGTTTGCGTCAGTTGGTTACACCGAAGAGCAGTTGAAACAAAAAAATGTTCCGTATAAGTCAGGGGAATTCCCGTTCGCGGCTAATGGTCGCGCGAAAGCCGCGGGTCAAACTGATGGCGGAGTTAAAGTTCTCGCGCACGCCGAGACCGATAAGCTTTTAGGCGTTCACATCGTGGGACCTCGCGCTTCGGATTTATTGGCCGAAGCCGTCGCCATTATGGAATTTGGTGGAAGTGCTGAAGATATGGCTCGAACCTTCCATGGCCATCCGACATTCTCGGAGGCCATGCGAGAAGCCGCGCTCGCGGTCGACAAGCGCGTTCGGCAAATGTAACTTAGCGTATGCTTTTAATTAGAGACTCAAGTGCTGCAGTATCGGTGGCTCCAGTAAATTTAAGCTCAACCCGTCGATTTTGATAGAGCGATGCCGGGTCCGTACCCTGTGCTATCGGATCAGCTTCGCCCATCCCAATTCGAACTGTTTTAGGACGAAGTTCTCGCTGTTTCGCAAAGAAACTCGCAACTTCGCGGGCGCGGCGCTTCGACAAATCTAAATTATGCTTTTCGGTGCCGGTGTAATCTGTATGGCCAACCACTTCCACTTTTTTGTAGAGATCACTGTTAGCTGCCAAAACTCGTGATAAGCGCTGTAGATACGCTTCGTCTTGGCGTTTTACGTCGGCTGAGTCGATGTCAAAACGAACTAAACCTTCGCGCTTCGGTTCGGCCATCAAATTTGAAACAGTTAAAGTGTCCCCTTCGATTTTAATATTTTCAACGGGCTCTTGAACTGCGGCCACAGTGCGTGTCGCGCCCCAGTTATAATGAACCTCAATCATGCTCGAGAGAATTTGTTCGCCGTGAATGTTCGTGTCCTGCATGATTCGTCCACCAAATCGGAATAGCCCATCATTGATGCGCACGACTTTTAAAATCTGTGGACCTATGAAAGAAACATTGTCGCTGGTCGCGCCGAAGCGATGACCGTGGTCGAGTACATTGTACCAAACAAGACCAGCCTCCCATGCCTGTGGGAATCGATATCGGCTGCCGACTTCGAGCACCGGGGATGTAATCATCTCAGGTCCGGGTCCCGATTCAGTGAAGAACTGAGTCACGATTCCAACGCCGCCATCGATAACAAAAGGTTGGGTCGGTAAATAAAGAGAACCGATGAATTTGGCGCTAAAGGGAAATCCTTGAGTATTTAATTGAGGGTCCGCCTCTTGATATCCGACCGAGCCGCCTAAGAAAGGCTTGAATCCGTTCAGCTCATTATATTCGGGCGTCGAGATTTGCCGAGCTTCCATCGTGGACGACGACTGATAACCATTCGACGAGACCGTAGTGTCATCGAGTGGGGCTGCAAACGCACTCGAAAGTGCTGCCAAAAAAGTAAAAGTTGTGAGACCGAGACCGATTAGTTGTTTCATAGATCCTCCGCTTCGATAAAAGTAACGAGCGAATCGTGCAGTTACAACAGAGAAGCATGAGTGTCAGAGGATTTTAACTGTAACAATATTTTTAAGCCGAACTATTTGGGCATTACGCCGATGGCCGTTCGCACGCGATTCATTGGTCCGTGCGCAAGATCGCGTGCCGCGCGACCGCCCTCTTTGAGAATTCGGTCGAGCTCGCCCTTGTCCGACATCAATCTATTATATGTATCGGTCGGACCCTTAAAGTACTCGAACATACTTTCAAATAACATTTGTTTGACTTCGCCCCAGCCGATTCCTTCGCGATAGAGTGCTTCGAGACGGGCCACTTCCGATTGTCCAGCGAATTGTTTATAGAGGTCGAATAAAATAGACCCCTTTGGCTCTTTCGGTTGCTCGGGCGGAGTCGAGTCGGTCATGATTTTCATCACTAGTTTCCGCATCTTTTTTTCGTCCAGGAAAAGCGGAATGTGGTTGCCATAGCTTTTGCTCATTTTTCGACCATCAAGGCCCGGAATATTTTGCGCCAACTGGACGTGAGCTTTCGGCAACTTTAAAATGTCATTTCCATACGTGCGATTAAACTTTTGAGCGATATCGCGCGCGAATTCGACGTGCTGAACCTGGTCTTCACCGACCGGCACGACGTCGGAATCGAAAAGTAAGATATCGGCGGTCATCAGAACCGGATAACAAAAAAGTCCCATTGAAACGCCGGTGTCGAGATCTTCGCGCCCGGCCTCTTGATTTTCTTGAACTCGTGCTTTATAGGCATGAGCCCGATTCATAAAACCTTTTGGAGTCACCGAAGACAAGATCCAGTTGAGTTCAAAAATTTCGGGCACATCACTTTGGCGGTAAATGACAGCTCGATCCGGATCGAGTCCGCTGGCAATCCAGCAAGCGGCAACCTGATAAGTATATTCGGCGAGCTCTTTTGGGTCCTGCACCGTATTGAGTGCATGGTAGTCCGCAATAAAAAGAAGAGCGTGGTCAAAGCTATTCATCTGCTGGATGCCGGGGCGGATTGCGCCCAAGTAATTACCGATGTGCGGAATATGAGTGGGCTTCACGCCCGTGAGCAAAGTTTTTGCCATTAGGGTGCTGCCGATGCTCCAATAATTCCGCACGCAATTCGCCCGCCCGCCCCACCTGTTGGCTGCGTAATCATATCGTCTGGATGTTCGTGAACAATAATGGCGCGACCGACGAGCGGATTCAATTTTCCGGCAATGCTGACTTGATCGAGTTCGATTTCAAGATGACCTTCACCCTTCGCATTGGTTTCGATGTTGCCTAAATCGCCGGCATGGTGTGATTGAGCATCGGGAGCACCGTGATCTTTTTTGAAAGGATTGAAATGTCCACCGGCGCTGATAAAATCAGCAGCGCGGCAGTCGCCGAATTCGTGAATATGCATTGCATGTTGGTCTTTTGGATTCAGGCCTTTGAAATCGGCAACGACTTTTACTTTTCCAAAGCCTTCGGAAAACTTAACGGTCCCGGTCACTGCTTTTCCTGCGGCCGACGTCATCACTGCCGTTCCGTAAAAAACTGGCTCTGACTTGCCGATTCCGCCGCGATCAGTAGCACAACCGAATATTCCGAAGAGACTAGATAAACTGAGAAGTATTAGTAATTTCATCGGCCAAGCTTACCTTGAAATAAAAGCTTTCGGGAAGAGATAATAAAGATGTCCATTATTTTTAATCACTCCGCTAAATCGCTTTGCTTCAGGCCCCGAACCCCAAAATAAGTCGACTCGGCCGGTCCCGCGAATGGCGCCACCGGTATCTTGGTCGAATACGAATCGCGATTGAGACTTAAATTCCGTCGGCTCATCGCTGGTTTCATCGGCAAACATGGGTTTTGGAAAACTCAAAAAAGCCATGGCCCCTTTCGGAAAGTACCGCGCATCCGTCGCGATCGTGCGCCCGGGAGTCACTTCATTGCCAAAGTACGTCATTGGCTGTTTTTGGATGACTTTGAAAAACACGTAGCTCGGATTTTGATTCAAAAGGTCCTGACGGCCCTTTTCATCGAGAGATCTCAAATGAGTTTCAATTTTTTGTAAGCTCATTTTGTCGCGAGGAATTCGATCGAAAAGAAACTGTCCGATTGCGACGTAAGGCTGTCCGTTCTGACCGGCGTAACCGACTCGAATTTCATTTTTCGCAGAAAAACGCACCCGGCCCGAACCCTGAATTTGCAAAACAAATGCGTCGATCGGATCGACCCATGCCAAAATTTTCGCTTTTTTCTTGAGCGGCATCAATTCTGAGTCGATTTCTCCGCGGCTCCAATATGGATAGACTTGCGGCAGACTTCCGTCGCTCGTCGTAACAATACGACCTCGTAAATTACCATCGCGGATGAGCGAACTGTCGTCTTTTGGGAAAAGCTCGGGCAATTTTTTTGAAAAATCTTTGACTCGGATTAGCACCATGTCGTCGGGCACATCGTACAGAGGTCTGGTGAATTTATCGATTTTTTTCTTCGAGCCATCGATGACAGGTTCAAAATACGAAGTGATAAAAACGTCGCTCCAGTGTTCGCCGCCGTACACTTCCATCATCACAAAATCGCGCTGAATAGCTTCAAGAAAATGCCCGGCTAAAAGTTCTTCATCCAATTTCTGGAGAGACTCGGCATAAACGCGAGGCTCAATTTTATAAGGCCCAAATCGCATGAGAGAACTTTTATCAGCCGACTTTAAACGATCGATGTTTTTCTTCAATGCCTCCCTCAGGTCTTTCAACTCGAGATCGTCGGAAATTGTGACCTCCGTCTTCGAAATTCGGAGGGCGTCGTCGTCTTTTTTGATAGGCGACCGGGCGCAACCCGCCACAAAAAGCCATGCGAAAATAATCTTGAGTTTCATCTGAGTCGCTCCTGCAGGTGACGAATATAAGCCCGACGTTCAATTGTTCGTCATCTCAAGGGATAAGTAAATTTATTATAGTCTTTCTTTTCACAATTAAACCAGTAGTTCAGCATATTTAGCCAAAGCCTTGAGTCTCTTGAAAAAGACCCCTAAAAGGGACGTCTTTTGCAACTAGGATTCATATGAAAACACTTAAAACTTTCCGTCTGTTTTTAACCACTGCATTGGCCTTTCAGATTGCCTTCGCTACCCCGCTTCAATTACTCGCGGCAGGCAACGACGGCAATGGCGACCAAGACAAAGCCCTTCAAGGCTGGCAAGCCAACTTCGACCCTGCCCTAGCAAAGAAATGGGATAAAGCCTCTCAGGCTATCGAAGAAGGCAAAATTGAAAACCTTCCCGCTTATGACCAAGACCCGTTTTTACTCAGCCGCCAGGCAGTTGAAATCACCGGTCGCGGATCTTTCTCGCTTAGCGACATCCAAGTTAACCCACCCGGCGTGACCTTCACCGGTCTCGAAGTAAAATACAATAACGATACCAAACAACTCGTGTTCGAAGGTATGCGCGGACAAAATGCTCAAGGTGAAAACGGCACAGTTGTCGCTCGCCATATTATCGGCGGCATCGATGTTGCGACTCTGGTTCGCGACGAGGAACTCTTGACGATTGTCGATAAAAGCGGCGGCGTCCACGTTATCCCAATGGATTATGTCGCAAAAAATATTTTTCGTTCACCGTTGATTGTTTTTAAGAATATTTGGAAACCGCGAGTTCCATCCACTCCTTTTGACTCGCAGAATACTCGCATTTTCTATGCAACACCGGGCCTCATGCCACCTGATTTTAAAAATGCCGATGTTCAGGCCATTTTGCCGAAAGATAATACCGGTAATATTAAAATCTCGGC
>JAYTDP010000102.1:0-4716 GCA_043735865.1 Bdellovibrionales bacterium | reverse complement strand
GACGGGTTAATGCCACATATTGTAGCCGAGTACAGCTCGCGAAAATCTGTCAGACGTGGTGATAGACCAGTACAGATTTTCTGAAACGGTCGCGCCAGTTCTGCTGAAAAATCTGGCAGATCAAGGGCCGCCGTTAAAAGTGCGACTATAATTAAAATCACAAATATCATTTGAAATCTCCATTGGGGTACTCGTTGCAGTTCGCGAGCCGGACAGTCGATATTGTGGATGGCGTTCATTTCAGGTTTTTTCAGATGGCGATTTAAGATTTTTTGTAAGACCGCGTAATTAATCTTCGTTTTACAAAAATAACATAATAATATCGGGTATTTATGCGTGCTCAAAAAAGTAGCAAACAGGTGAAAACCATGTCCACAGGCACGTCCAAGGTCCGGATCCCAATAAGCTCCACAAATGGTGTGGATAACTCCGGGCACGACTGTTCAATTCGCTTTTCACGCACCACATCTTTCGTTACCCTTAAAGGATGCGGATGACAAAAAAACAACTCTTTAAGTCTTATTGTATGAGCTTTGCTTTTGCGACTTGTGCAGGCTCCGCGGTTTTTGCAGCAATTCCGACAGCGACAAAAAAGGCGATGCCAACAATTGCAGAACGCGTGAAGAAAAATTTGTCCGAAGATCAAATCTATGTGCAGGTCATAAACAATTACCGGACGCGCGATTTAGCGCAACTTGAAAAAACCACGACCCAGTTCGTGAAGGCGTACCCCACCAGTCCTTTTGCCGACAACGCTTTATATCTGCGTGGCCAACTCTACTTACAAAGCCAGCGATATGCGGATGCGATTCGTAATTTCAAAATGATTTCCGAGCAATACCCTCGAGGAAATAAAGTCGTCTCGGCTTTGTTCGCAAAAGGTCAGACATATAAAAAATTAAATCTCTATGACTTTGCAGTCAAAACGTTCCGTCAGGTGAAAAAGGATTTCCCTGGCAGTCCGGAAGCTGAGAGATGCAATGTCGAACTGAAGTTAATTGAAGTTCGACGTGCAGGTTAAAAAGTAAAAGTAGTTACGAACAGAAGAACAAGGAAGTTCAAAATGATTCGACATCTATGGCTCTGCTCGCTTTTTTGCGTACTTGCAGTTCAATCTCCCTTCCACTCCACGATTGCTTACGCTGAAAGCGACGAAGATATCGTCGATTTCGACGATGCGACTTTAAATGAAGACGCGGTCGAAAACGATCTAGAGAAAGAAGACGCGGGAACCAAGACTTCCAAAGTTCAAACGACGGATGTCGACGAAGACGATTTTGAATCCGAGTTTAATGATGACGAACCGCCACCGGCAAAAAAAGAGAACGTGAAGGCAGACGCGAAAGGCCAGCCGGCCGACGAATTGGAGCCAGCGCCTGAAGTGGCCCAGCCAGAACCTAAGATTGAACCGGAGCCAGAACCACAACAAGTCGAAGCATCGCCAGAGCCAGAACCCCAGCCCGAACCAGCTCCGCAAGTTGTGCAAAATAATGAGCCCGACCTCGAATACGAAGCGCGTCTCTATGACATCTACGTGAATTATACGAGTGCCAAAACTCCGGAAGATCAGTGGCGAGGGATTGTCGGACAACGGCAGGATGAGCGATACAAAATTCAACGAAACGACAATTTGTGGGATATCAGTCAGACGCTTTTCGGTGACGGTAACTATTGGCCAAAAATTTGGTCGTTGAACTCGTCGATCACCAATCCCCATATTATTGAGCCCGGAAATGCAATTCGATTTTTGCTTGGAGATGAAAGCGGGCCACCAGCATTTACGGTGAGTGAAGCTGAAGCTGAAACTACGCCAGCGGCGCCGACTGCGACTATGTCGAAGCAAGCTCGAAATGATGAAGACGCCGTGAGCGATGCGCCCGAAATTCCTCCGCCGTCACGAGTTTATCGCCCGGTTATGAAGCGCCTTCCGCCAAGTTTACCAAACTGGCAGGATCCAGATGAAATCGCCCGCAAGTTTGACAATGCTGGGATTTCTTATGGCCGCCGAAAAATCGCCGACATAAAGGACGCGATTCCGCTCGCCGCTTATATTTCTGATGATCGTCCGACCGCACTCGGACATGTGACAGAGATCGAGACTGGATTTAATTTGGCCTCGGCACTTCAATATATATATGTCCGCATGATGCCTGGCCAAGGCGACGTCGGTGACACATTCCTAAGTGTTTTTGATAAAGGAGCAATCAAGGCTGATCCGACTTTGGTTCCTAATAAATTTCACGGGTACGGGATGGAAGTTTTGGGCGAGGTTCAGCTCATCGAAAAAGTGAAAAGCGAAAAAATAGAGACTGAAGGAGAAGTTTACCGCGCGCTCGTAACAAAGACGGTTAGCCCGGTGCAAACCGGTTCATCTTTAATTGCGGGTAAGATCGAGGACGTGAATCTGTCTGAAAGCGGCCAAAAGAGTCAAATCTCGGCACAGATTATCGGCGGGCAATTTGCTCCTGATCGTAAATTGTATGGGCCTCAGTCCTTCGCATTTCTTGATAAAGGTTCCGACGACGGCATTGAAGCGGGCCAAATTCTTCCGATTCGCGCGAACCGTAAAGCTCGTGATAAGAATTCAAAAGTTCTCGCGAATATCCGTTCGATTGGCTGGTTAAAAGTCGTAAAGACCACTGATAAATTTGCGACGGCTGTTGTTCTTCGAGCCTGGGACGAAATTGTGACGGGTGATTACACCGGTGCTGGCGACGGTATGGATCTAACTCGAGAAATGACCCCATCAGGAGACGGCAATAACTCAAGCTCTCTATCCGATGCTCTTGGCGATGATGGAGCTGCTTCATCCGATCAAAAAGGGCTCGACACTGACGACTTCTCGGACGACGTCGAAGTCCAGTAGTCCGCCGTCCGCCGTGAACGCGCTTGCTTGATTTCAAGTCAGCGGGACTTTTGCAAGATCTCGCATTCATGAAATTGAAAACGACATTTCTACTTGCGACTCTTCGGTGGAGGGGATTTAAAAATTCTCCTCGAGAACTGACTACGCTTGTTTCGCGGCTTCCCGACGAATTGGATTCTCGAGACTACCAATCGGTGCTCGAGGCTCATTTTCTAATACCGAAATCGATCGGCTCCCTTTGGTTTGAAACTTGCGCCAAAGAGTTTCGCTGGCTCGTCGAGCATGAGTGTCAGGTGAGCACGTATTTCGATCAGGCATTCCCAGATTTTTTGCGGCCACTAGAAGAGCCGCCTATGATTCTCTCTTGGTGGGGGCAAATCTTGAGGCCTCAAGACGAATTTATCTCAGTCGTGGGATCAAGAAATCCTTCTCGAGACACGCTGTCGTGGATGGAACAACATCTGGATCTATTTCTGCGCGACAGTGGGGCCACGATCGTTTCTGGGGGAGCGAGGGGCATCGACCAAAAAGCACATCTAATTTCTTTACGCTCGAATGCGCCAACAATATGTCTCGTGCCCGCCGGGCTATCTAGACTTTATCCCGACATGCTGAGCGATTGGAAACCGCTGATTCTCGAATCGGGTGGCGCAATCGTGAGCCCTTTTAGTCCGCTTCACGAAATGGAAAAGCGATTTTTTGTCGAGCGCAATCGCTATATCGCATGTTGGTCAAAAATCACCTTTGTACTTGAGGCAAAAAGACGGAGTGGAACCATGATGACAGCTAGATGGGCAAAGCACTTGGGGCGGGAAATTGCGGTTTTGCCATGTGCGCCCAACAATTGCGGTCTTGGCGGACTCGACTTGATTGTGGACGGAGATGGAACTCCGATACGTGACGCTCGAGATCTTTTGACCGCCTACAACAGGGCGAGAGTTATGTCTTCGCTAGTTTTCGAAGCAGATGAATCCCAGCAATAAAGAAAAGAAAATTGGGCGTCCAGACGGCTACGGCCGTGGGGACTATGTCTTTCTGCGCGAAATTCTCGCAAAGTGCGTACGTAATCCAGTAGAGAATAACGACTCCGATGCACAAGACGATGCCACCAGATTTCGCTGCACGCCGATTCGTAACTGTGCCTAAGCCGACGGCTATTAACGCAAAGATGATACAACTTGCCGGGATAGTCCACCGGCGATGCCATTCGAGAAGAAGGCTTGGAACTTGGCTCTTGGCGGTGTTCGGATTTCTAATTTTTTCTTCGAGCTGATTCATTGAGAGCGCGTTAGTACCTCGGGTCACTTCACCCATTTTACGATTGTCGATAAAGCTAATATCGTATTTGTCGAAATTAATCTTCGTGTAGTTTTCGTCGTTCGAGCGGTGCATGTCTCCATTATAAAGTCGAAGGTACGCTTTTGATTTTAATCCTTCGGTATCGGTCACGAGCCGGCCTTCGGGCGCGACTATAGTGACGGGAGAGCCCGATCGCTCATCATAAATGAATACTTTTTTAATGACGCCGGTTTCGGCATCGACTTTATTGGCGTACACAACGAGATCGAAAAAACCTTCAGAAAATACGCCCTCGCGAATTGCGGCCATCGGACGAAACTGTCGCATCTCGTGCGACAGCTCATCTAGGCGATTATCGGCCCATGGCGCCAAATTGAGAGTCACTTGAACGGCGAGAATCCACGCAATGACACCTAAAATTAGACTGGGGAGTAAAATGTGGCGGAGGCCGAGGCCTAGAGATTTAAATGCCACGATTTCGGAATCTTGGCTCATGCGGCCATACGTCAACAAAACCGCGAATAAGAGTCCCATCGGTATCACCATCGGCA
>JAYTDP010000101.1:0-4651 GCA_043735865.1 Bdellovibrionales bacterium | reverse complement strand
TGATGCCATATGAAGAAGTCAGCTCAGTTTTATCCAGAGGACTATTTCGAAATTGAAAAGCACCAATGTGGGCGTCGACAGAAAATTGCTTCGAAAATTTTTGGAAGTATCCGGCCGAAAGTTGGCTGTAATGAAAATCATCGCCAAAACCATGATCTACAGAAAAATTCCAGAAATGGATTTTTTCGGCTTCATTCTGGTAGGGCCAAACTAAATCATATCGTCCAGACGCGCTCGCAGCTCGAAAATGAGTGAGTCGGAAGTTGTCGGTATTTTCTGTGTGGAACAATTCATAACTTTGAATATCTGCATGTGCGGTCGGTAAACCGAAGAGAAGAGCTGCAAAGATCAGCACCGCGGACTTCACAGTGCGCCTTCGGTCAGCTGACCGCGTTCGTCGACTTGAAGTTTTTTTGGTTTAAATTTTTCGAGTGATGAGGCTTCGGTTGGAAGGCCCAACACCAAGGCGGCCCGATACGACCACCAATTTGCAATTTCCTTAGCCGTTTCGAAATACGCTTTCTCTTTGGTCAGTTCTGCTGCGATCGTCTTTACGATTTGAAGATGATGCGAATCAAGATTGTGCGAACTGAAGCTATATGAATAAAGCCCGCCGGTAATTTTGAGCCATTTGATTTCTTCTTCGGCGCGGTGCTCAGCTTCGGTGCGACTGAGCCCCCCAATTGTCATCAATTGAAAGTCGTCACTGGTTGAGCGGTTTAAGAAAACCAGTTGCTTGGACTTGTCTTCCGATTTTTGTATAACCGGCACTAGCCGCTCGTTTTCGTTCCGAGTGAAAACGTACGAATAACCAATACTAATAAGTGCGTCGAGAGTTTCGCTGTTGAACTGCTCCTCTGGGGGATGAATACCTTTTGGCGTATAGCTATTCAACTGCAGAACTACTTTCTGACATCGCGCTAGGCGGCGCATCTGTTGATTGATTGGGTCCTGAGTGAGGGCTGTTTTGTTGTCGCTAACACACGCGAGTTCGCCAACGTCATCAAGGTTTCGTAGCACCTTATCTTTTTGCGCAATATCCGACGTGAGAAACCAGGTCATTGGAATTTTGTTTTCGTCTAAAAAGTCCACTACCAGCGAAGACCGCTCCGCATGATCGTCAACATTGTAGGCGATGAGTCCGCCAAACTTGGCTCCATTCGGCCATGATGCAATTGCCGAATATGTTTGCTTCATAAGGTAACGAAACACCGACGACCACAAGGCCTTAAATTTTATTTCATCGATTACCGCAGGTTGATCTTGAAGGTTGGGGGAGAAGTCGAGCCAGACAAATCTGCTGTTTGCAATTGTGATGGCTTTGAGTCGAGTCTCAATAGTTCCGCTGAAGGACCTGTCGGAATTTATGGCGTATGCGTCGCCCGCCGCACTTTTAACCCGATAGTCATTGGCAAATGGTTCGGCGGCGATGATGGTGCCGGCATCGAAACCCAGAGTGAGAAGAGAATCTCCCGCAAGAATTAAGTAAGGCCGACTGCTGCGCTTGGTATTTTCAAATTTAAGATCATGCCATTCCCACGTCGAAGGCCCCGCAGTTTCGAGCGGCGACCCATAAAGTAGAACGGCTACATTCGAAACCGACAGCTCGTCCAGCTTTTGTGTTTCCCACGCGCCCGGTAAAACAACAAAAAGTGACGATGGTGTCGCACACTGTTTCCAAGCCGCGAGTCGGCATTTTCTAATCGAGACTCCATTCTTCGACGCCCAAATCTCCCACTGAGAATTGGCAAGTTGCGCGATCGGCGAATTTGACGATTGAAGAAGAATTAGGGTTTTCGATTTTAAAAGTTTAAAAATTGACTCTGCATTGGGTAACTGCTCGGTCGTGGAATTTTGCAGAGAATTGTGAGCTCTGCTAAACACCTGCATTTCGCTATCGGTAATATCAATCGCCTGAATATAGTCGTAGCGATGAACAAGGGCAAATCGTCCCACGATGAGGAGCGCCCCCACAATGACCATAATGTGCCACTTATAGTCTTTCCAGGTAAAATTCGGGCGCTTCATGGCGATAAAGTTTTGTATACGTTCATCGTAACGTGCCGCCAGCTCGAGCGGTAAAAACCGGCGGAAATATTTTCCGTCAGTTGGATGACTTAAGGGACTCTCGTTACGCCGATGTTTTCGTGCGATTCGATGTTGCAAATAAAACAGGACAGTCACGATTGCGACAAAGAAAATAGAGAGCCCAAAGATCGACGTTAAGAGAAACTGCCAATTCATGGTGAGACCTCAGTCTTAAGTTGCCCACTTCGCGCCAACTTATCCCAGGTCATTTCTTCCTGTCGCCACTCATCCATTAGCGAAAGTATCGCCCACGTTTGAAGAAGAAATGAATAGAGAGGCTTTTCAACGATCGCAAAAAACAGCCATGAAAACTTGTCGCCCTCACGATGAGTGGCGATGGAAATGCGGCAGATATCTATTGCAACCATGTAGAGGAGGTAGATTGCGATGATATCCGCAACACCTGAATGAAAAAATCGACTCAAGAAAAATATCATAAGCCCCATGTTAAATATGGGAAGCGCCGTGGATTCAAAAAGTAAATGAAGCGAAATTGATCTTCCCCGAAATGAACGAAGTTCGGAAAGCGCGCGATGTTGCGCTTGCACGGCCTGGTACATGCCGCGCACCCAGCGATAGCGTTGACGTAAGAGGGCGTCCAATGTCTCAGGGCCCTCGGTGTACGCAATCATGTCTTCGTCCGAATGGATTTTCCAGCCGTCTGCCAACAGTCGCAAGGTGAGCTCGGCATCTTCGGCGAAGTTATTTTTGTCCAAGCTATATCCGCCAATTTTTTGCAGCGCGCTTCTTCGAAACAAACCGACCGGCCCCGGCACAACCGTGACGCTGCCGAAGAGTGACATCCATCGGCGGGGAAAGTTAAGTCCGAGCTGATACTCTAATTGTTGAAATCGAAGCAGCATGTTTTTTAGGCTTGCAATCGAGACGAAGCCTCCAACCGCCCCGACTTCGGGATCTTCAAAGCGTTGAACGGCCAATAATAGCGCGTCCGGGTCGAGCTTAGAATCCGAATCCACGCAAAGTACGAATTCGCCGTGAGCATAGCTTAAACCAAAATTGAGCGCAGAGGCTTTTCCCCCGTTTGGCTTTACTAAAATAGATGTGTCGACCTGGGGAAACTGATTGGCCACTTCCGAAACAATCGCAATTGTACGATCAATGCTACCGTCATCTACGAAGATAACCTGCAGATTTGGATAGTTGAGTGAAAGTATACTTTGAAAGCTCGCCGCAATGCTGTCCTCTTCGTTATAGGCCGGAACAATGACGCTGACTTTAGGAAGCGCTTGGGCTCGGCTTTGTCCTTGAATAATTCTCTTGGTTCGCTCTCGCTTATCGACGAGGGCGCCCGCAAAAAAGAAGATTTCTCGAATCATCGACAAGAGCCAGATCGTAAACAGCGCCGGAATAATATATTTGGAAACCAGGGCATCTGAAAACGTGCCGGCATAATAGCAATAAATAAACCAATATCCCGAGACGCAAAGCAAGAGGTGGCCCTTTTTCAGCCGGAAACGAACAAGCTGATTCCAAAAATTAGGCCGCTGATTTTGCATTTTTACTATCGCTATCTAAATAAGTTTGGAAGCCTTCATCTTTTTTCAGGGTAATCAAAAGCTCTTCCGTTCCACTGTGGAACCACGGCACCCGGTCAATCGATAGGCGATATAAAATTTCGAACTGATGTTCCATTGATCCATGGTTTTCTAGCGTAAAAAAACCGGGCATGCTTTTTAAGAAAGAAATCCGAACGTCACGATAAACCTGATTGTTAAATTGAGTGTATTGGCCAAGGCATGTCGCCGAAGTCGAGCGGGACGAGGCTACGAGTTTTTGCACGCAATTGTCGATCAATGTATGGTTATGCAAATTTAAAAGGCAGTCGATTTGGTGGAGGGCAATTCGATCGGGCTTGTGACCCGACAAGCCTTCGAGCTCTTCCATCAGTCGATTATAGTTATTGGTTAATCCGATTTCGGTTGTCACCGTTGGCTGATAAAATAAATAAACTAATTGCTCGCTCGTCAGATATTTGTAGAAATCCATGTTGCAGGCATTGAAAGTTTGAAAGAGCGAAAGGGGATCTTCTTGTGTCACGAGAGTGCATTTTTCGCCATTTTCTAATCCAGCCATTAAAAAGTGACCTAGAAATAGTAAACCGGTTTGATGATCGGGAGTTTCGACAATGTTAAAAACATTGGCAGGCAAACCGCCAGTCGTTACATCTAAACTTTTGATTCCTGATTTCACCGCATGATTGGACGCCACTGACACCTCAGTAACTAAATCGGAATTTTGTTATAGATTGTGAAGGTTTAGCTAAGTCCTAGACTTGGACTAATGTCTGGAAATATTTTTCGATCGACCTATCGACCTGTTGCTCGCTCTCGCCGTTGCAATCAAACGGATAGCGGCTGTCAGAACGCAAGTAGGTTTGATACCACGATGCTGTCAGCGGATTTTTCAGAGCATTGAAATCCGTGGTGGCTTCAGTCGTATCCGCTTTTAGTCCAGTCGCAATACCGTACCCAACGTAAAATCCGGCACATATGAGTGCCGCGCGTATCCGTGTCGCCTGACTGTAGGTGTAAAGAGTTGTGCC
>JAYTDP010000100.1:0-2293 GCA_043735865.1 Bdellovibrionales bacterium | reverse complement strand
AATGTTGCGTTTGTCAGTTGCTCGACACTTCCTGAAGCCGCTGTTGTAACGCCGACCTATTCGAAAAGTTCATGCGGAGCAAATGTGCCTTATATTTGGACGGCGAACTTCTCGAATAATGAATGTGCACCAGCCGCATGCGCAGCAGGGCAAACAAATGTCTACCAGGGTTGTCAGGGATTTGGCGATAGAGCATTTTGGACTGTCGTGACTTGTAGACGAACCTGCTACGCGGGAGCACTTCCAAGTGGATCTGAAATTAGCATGTATTGCCCGTTTGGTGCGGCTGGCAACGGTCCGACAACTAACAACATGTGCGCAACTGCCGCGTGTCCGGCAGGCACTACGAGTGTCGGTCAGAGTTGCACAGCGAACAATCTCGGAAATTTTAAAATCGGCGGATATTGTGAGAAGATTTGCCGGGCTCCGTAGCTCGCTATTTTATTTTTTTCGCACGAGTGGAATGAACGATCATATTGGGCAGAACGTTTTTGACCACCGACGGTAACAGCGCAACTTCAACGTAATCTGATTCTATACCCGCATACACATTGTCGAGATCAGCGACGTTGATTTGAACTTCGATAAATTTGCCTTCAGTCGCCCATGTTTCGACGACCCGCAAATCTGGCGAGAAAAACAATACGTCTCTCTGAGCAAATAGGGCGTCGAATTCAGTCGACCCGCCCTTTTGAGCTTTCTGCATCGATTGCAGGTCGCTCAACGAAAGGCCCCGGTACAAAGTTATTTTTCCGTTAATTATATAATTTTGCAGCAGTAAAGATGCGGGATTCCCTCGCTCAGGAATAAATTTTTTATTCTTCTCATCCCAACGCAGCCACGCCTGTTTTTTCATGAGGTCACGAAATGGTTCGGGATGCATTTTGTAAAACGCCTCGGCGAATACATTTCCCTGGTAGACAGCAATGCCTCCCATTCGGTGATTCATTTTATTAAAATAGGCTTGCGGTTTTTTGTAGCTGTCGCGAATTGCTTTTCGATATCCGTAAAGGTCACCGGGCTCATTAGTAAGCTGATCGGCTCCGCCCCATGAAGTTTCATAAAAGGTTTCGGCTTCTTCAGGAGTCAGTAAATTTAAGCCGATAACAACATTTTCCAGGCTCGGTTGATTTTTTCTGAGGTGACTTTCGTTTTTGGACGGAGTGGCAAGGGACCCCTCGCAAGTTATGGCGGCAGAGGAGACCTGGCTAAAAAGTAGTAGGCCAGAAAGAGTAAGTGAAGCGATCCGAATCATTCTAATTCCATTAAAATGGCCACCAGCCACGAGGCTGCACTTTCATTCCAATGATAATCCCGCGGATTATGAGACTGCGCAAAGTCGCTTCGTCATAAAGTTCGTATCGGCTCTCGCGTTCATTCCACTTCGCAAAATAAGAAAGACGTCCGTCCTTCAAATATTCGGGCAGGCGCTGAACGCGGCCGATGTAGCCCCAATAATCCAAATGAATGGCGCGCAATTGACCAAGATGTGTCACGGCATTTTCGATGTCAGCGCGGTTCACGCGAGAAAAACCACGGATATTTAAAATCTGTCGAACCACGTCGTCATGATGATCCCGCGCTTCGGCTACGAATCGAACAAGTTTATCTATCTCTTCGGGCAACACAGCATTGGCTGAGGCAGCGCCCCGGCCGTATTGTGCGATCATCCGAACATTCATATTGAGCTGAAGATTTGGCACCCGATACTGTGCTTTCGATTGTGCAAAGCGCTGCTTGATGAGCCGGTCAAAGTAACTCCGCGCGTGTAAAGTTCGCATGTCAGAGTCAGCTTGGCCTCGTCGGTAGCCATATCCGCCGCCGTCAATGTCAGCTTGGGCATGGAGGGTGAAAACGACTACGACCGCAGTTAAAATTATTCGAATCATGACGTTTAAAATAGCAAGTGCGGGACCAATCGAAAGCGGCCAAACAGGCCTTAAAACGGTGCCCTCCGAAGGGTTCGCGACAGGCGGCCGTCAATTGTCACTCTTAGGCTTGCGCTTCGCCCGAACCCAGGTGAAAATGGCGGCCTAACAAAGGTAAGCTCCATGAGAAAAACCATCGGTACAATCTTAATTCTTATCACTCTCGGAATGGTCGCGAGCTGCGTGATTATGACGTCACGTTTTGCCGATCAAATTGAAGGTAAAAAGCAAGACATCAAAGAAGGCTCGATTCTTTATCTCGAGCTCGATGGCGTCATCATGGACAGCACTGAATTTCTTGAAAATTTACGAGACTATGCGGCCGAAGAAGAAATCAAAGGCGTGTTAGTGCGAATCAATTCGCC
>JAYTDP010000099.1:0-4053 GCA_043735865.1 Bdellovibrionales bacterium | reverse complement strand
ATAGGGCCTTTACTGAATAAATTAGGCAACGTCCCAAGCAAGCGCACTCCATTGTGCACAAAATCGTGCTTGAGTGACATAACCGGATACAGATGCTCCCAAATAAAAATCGCTAGGAGTGAAAGCGCAAAAGCAAAAAATAACGCCAATCCGAAAGACTTTACTAACGGGACGCCTCGGAATGCGGAATGAGGCAACACACTTTCATAAAGTCGAATTTTATTTTGTGCCGAAATTTGGTAAATGCGAGTCGCATAAACTTGCCGTTGCAATTCCTGCCGGAGAGCAATCTCTAATTCGAGATGTTTTTTTAGGTTGAAAACAATTTGCTCGTTTTGGGGTCGAAGTGATCCCACCAAAGAGGCCAGGCGCGATGACAACGCTTTTTCCTTGGCGTTGACCTTCTCACTTTGAATTGCGAGATCTTTGATGTTGTCCACGACTCGTCCGCGCATGTACTGCATTTCTTGCTGCGTCTCTACAGAGTCTGGACTACGGGATGAAGATCGGATTTGATCCTTATAATCCTTATCTAAAATTTCTATTTCTCGCGATTGTACGCGCACCATCTCTAATTCTTCACGAATTTTTGCGATACTTCGATCAACATTCCCCGAGTATCCCTCGGTCGATGATGTCGAAATATTCGGGTCGCTTCTAAATTTATCGACTTCGGCATTTAAGCCTTCGATACGCGAATTCGTTTCGTCGATCTCTCCGCGAAGGTATTTTTCAGTTTCGAAAACTTCACGTGTTTCATATTCAATAAGATATTGTTGCGCAGCCGCAGTCACCCACTTGGCAATTGCCTCAGCTTCTTCAGCATTGCTTGAATATCCGTATATAACAATAATGTCTTCGGACTGTTTCAAATTGTAATTCGCATTAATGTGACTAGCGACGTTGATTTTGCCGTTGTTGCGGGCGGCAGTTATATACAAGTTTTCAGGTAATGTGCCGGCTTTTATTTCCTTGTGAACATTTCTTTCGATGAACTTACCGAACTCATTCGCGCGAAGAATCTTCATCATCTGATCGCTCGGCGAATTTTGAACGGCATATGGATCGCTTTCGGCTCCCGTTATCTTGCCGAATGCTCTCAAGAGCGGGCTATTTGAATCCGAGCGAATTATAAGGGAACCCTGGGCGACATACTTGGGAAACAGAACATGCTGAACATATGCTCCCGAGGCGGCCAATAAAAGTAAAACGCAAACCAGTTTCCATCGGCGTGCGAAAATATTGACTGTTTCTAAGAGAAGCCGCCTATCAGGGCCGACTTGTTCGTTTTCAAGCATGACTCACCTATCGGCAATGTTGCCAATTGAGACAACCGACTTTAGTCGCAATTCGAATCTGAATATAAATATAAAATTTTTCGGGAGGAGTTTGCCAACTGGCCCTAGGCTTGCTGTTATATAAGCATGCTGCGATTGAACGCAAAATTAGTGCTGGTACTAGGTGGTCTAGCCGCATTTTACTTTGGAACAATGATACCCTTGCTCGTCCAGGTGGTTTCATCATCCGGTCGCAACTTGGTTAACATTCAAGGAGCCGACGAATACCTGGTTGCCCTTATGTGGGCCCTGGCGTTGGCTGTGGTCATTTCGATTCTTCCTCTACGCTGGCCGATGAAAAGGACTCTCCTCGCTCTGTGGGGAATACGTTGTGTCGTAACACTGGGGGCGATGCTCTTTTACGAAAGCTATTACAGCCTCGACGCCTACGAATATTATAAAAACATTTTACGCCAAACTTATTCTTCCTCAAATAATTGGGGGGACGGCACGAATTTCGTTATTAGTTTAGGCGTCTTTCTAGATTCGTGCTTCCCATTCGGCCGCTCCTATCATGCATTCAAAGTTGTCTGGTCTTTCTTCGGGCTTTTGGCCTTGATTCCGCTCTATAATATATATTGTGACCTCTGGGACACGAAACGCGAAAATTTGAATGTACTCTGGGCTCTCGGATTATTCCCGTCTCTTTTATTTTGGACGTCGATTTTAGGTAAAGATCCCCTCGCGGGCCTTGGCATCGCCTGCACGGCATATGGCCTTCTGCGCTTGCAAAAAAAGATAGATTTAGCGGGTTTGCTTTATGTTGGCTTCGGCGTGTTTTTGCTGAGCTCAATACGGTTTTGGTTAATTCCCATCTTTCTTGCACCCGCGATACTCAGTTTTGCTTGGGGAAAATCAAAGAGAAAAATTTGGCGCTATGGCGGACTCGCACTTTGCGTAGCGGCATTTATTTACGTATTTTATAATATGCAGGCCGTCCTCATGATTACCTCTTCGTCCGAAGCGTTCGAGTCTCTCAATTATGTTTCTTCTGCGTGGTCGAGAGGTGGTTCGGGACTTGAAGCACCATCGTTTGGCGGCATAACCGACGTTATTAAGTTTCTGCCTTTAGGTCTATTCACCGCTATATTTCGGCCGCTACCGGGAGAAGTAAATAATATTTTCGGAATTATCTCAGGCTTTGAAAGTTTATTTATTTTAGGGATTTTTATTTCCTCATGGCGAAACATGAAGTCAAAATATCTCACGAATCCCGTTATCATCTACTGCTGGGCCGCGATTTTCATCTGGGGAAGCTTTTACGCTTTTATCTCGTACCAAAATCTTGGAACTGCGGTCCGATTTCGAGCGCAGATACTCCCTTTTATAGTCTTGCTGCCCTATCTTATAAAAGCTGCGGGTGAGAGATCAAAAAAATGAAGATTAAAATACTTTTCGTTTGCACCGGCAATCTTTGCCGATCTCCCGCTGCGGAAGCGATCTTCAATTCGCTCATTGAAAAGAAGAATTTGAGCGGGGATTTTTCATGCGCCTCTGCAGGTACATCTCAATATCACGTGGGCGAAAACTATGACCCCATGATGATCCAGGTTTGTAAAGAGAGAGGGTTTGCTTTAAGCGGCACTGCGAAAGCCTTTAAATTGAAAGACTTCGACGACTATGATTACGTCTTTCCGATGGATAACGACAATTTTCGTTTTCTCCTAAATCTAAACCCTTCCCCAAATACAAAGAAAAAAATAATTTATTTTAGTCAGTTCAATATGCTGTACGAGCCCGGCGTCGATGTTCCCGATCCATATAGTGGCACTCGCGAACAATTCGTCGAAACTTTTGAAATTATATTAGACGGTTGCCAGGGCCTACTCGAGCGATTACTCGATCAGGCTGAGTAGTGCTTCTTGCCACCTTTTTTACCGGCCGGCGGAGGAGTAATCATACGACCATCGCGCATATGCGGATAATCCATCCGTTGATGATAGATCGCCTGAAGCATGCGCTTAAAAGTTTCCTTGATGACTGCGAGATCACGGATCGTCAAATTACATTCGTCGAGCTGGCCATCCATAAATTTACTCTCAATGATATTTTCGACGATCGAATTCAATCGGCCCGACGTCGGCTCTTCAAGTGATCTAGCCGTGGCTTCAATACTATCTCCAAGCATAACGATCGCCGCTTCTTTAAATTGCGGCTTCGGCCCCGGATAACGATATTCACTCTCTTCGACCGCACCCGTTACATCGTCGTCTTGGTCTTCGAGAGCTTTGTTATAGAAATACGAAATTAATGTCGTCCCATGATGTTGTAAAATCCCGTCAACGATCGGTTTGCCTAGCTTGTGATCGACGGCCATTTCGGCTCCGTCTTTTACATGGGCCACCAGAATTGTTTTCGACATATTCGGAGTCACATGGTCGTGCGGATTATTCCCAGGTCGTTGATTCTCAATAAAATAGTGCGCGTGTTCCATTTTACCAATGTCGTGATAGTACGCCATAACTTTTGCGAGGAGCGGGTTCGCCCCAATATCGCGGGCCGCGGCTTCGCACATATTCCCGACCGACATACAGTGATGGTAGGTACCCGGCGCCTTAAGCATGAGTTGCTGCATGAGCGGATGATTGAGATTGCTGAGCTCGAGAAGTTTGATGTCGGTTGTGTAATTAAAAACGCTTTCAAAGAGCGGAATAAATGTAAGTGCCAACAGAGAGGAAATAATTCCACCCGCAAACGTCGCACCGACATACCACAG
>JAYTDP010000098.1:0-10721 GCA_043735865.1 Bdellovibrionales bacterium | reverse complement strand
TCCGACATTTCGGCTCGGCTGTAATCTAAGTAACTCAACACTTCGCTGACGGAATCGCCCACTAACGCGTGTTCGATCGTGTAGCTGCCGTTGTCGTGAATCGTGATGTGGACCGTATCAGTATCGCCAAACAAATTATGCAGATCGCCTAGGATCTCTTGATACGCGCCAGTCAAAAATGCCGCCATGTAATACGGTTCGTTCGGTTTAATCTCGTGAACTTCGAGATAACCTTGCGAAGTTCCGGTGTCCGGATCAATGAAGTTTTCGATTTTTCCGTCGCTATCGCAAGTGAGATCAACAATTGTGGCTCGGCGATCTGGGTTTTCATTGAGGCGATGAATCGGCATCAATGGGAACACTTGCTTGACCGCCCAAGAATCGGGGAGCGATTGAAAAATCGAGAAATTGCAAAAGTAAGTGTCAGACAATTCTTTTTGGAGTGTCCAGTAGATGTCTTCGGCGTCGGGAACATCTTTTGCCATCTTCGTCATTTTGGTCGCGCATGCCCAATACAGATCTTCAACTTTTGCGCGTTGTTCAAGACTTAATCCGCCGAAAGAAAAGAGCTGAAGCGAGTCGTTCTTCTTCTCTACCAAGTCATTATAGAACTCATTAATGTTCTTCGTGTTTAAATTCTCATAGATGTAAAATAGATCTTTTACGAGGAGGGAATCCTTTTTATCCACCGTTTCGATCACGTTACGCTGAACTTCGTTCATCCCTAGTACATCAAAGACGAGCATAGAGCTGTGAGCGATCAGCGCGCGACCGGACTCAGAAATAATATGTGGATGCGGTACATTTCGCTCATCGCAAATCTGCTGCATGATTGCGACGACATCATTTGCATATTCTTGCTCAGAGTAATTCGTCGAACTTTCACTTTTTCCTGAGCCGTCGTAGTCGATCCCGAGACCGCCTCCCACATCAATGTGGGTCGGTCGACATCCCATCGCATAAATTTCGGTATAAAAGCGAGCCGCTTCTTTAATGGCACTTTTGACCGACTGAATGGAAGGGACTTGGGAGCCGATGTGAAAATGCAAGAGCTCCACGCAATCGAGCATATTTTCAGTTTTCAAGACGTTGATTGCATGAACGATTTCGGAGGGGGTCAAACCAAATTTTGAGCGAGCGCCCGATGATTCGATCCATTTACCTGCGCCCTTTGTCGTGAGCTTTGCTCGCAATCCAATTTTCGGTTTAATGTTCAATTTCTTCGACGAATTTAAAATGATTTGAAGTTCAGCTAGGCGATCCACAACGATAAACGTATTGCGGCCAAGCTTAGAAGATAACAAAGCCGTCTCGACGTACTCGGTATCTTTGAACCCATTGCAAACAACATAGGCGCCCGGTGTGTCCATGTAGGCGAGCGCAATCAGCAACTCGGGCTTCGAGCCACACTCGAGTCCCAATTTGACAGGTCGACCGAAATCGACGATCTCCTCGAGCAAATGGCGCTGTTGATTCACTTTAACCGGATAGACGCCCGCGTAAGAGCCTTTGTAGCCCGACTCTTTGATAGCAGTCGCAAAACACCCAGCAATCAGTTCGATGCG
This sequence comes from Bdellovibrionales bacterium, assembly GCA_043735865.1. Classification (GTDB taxonomy): domain Bacteria; phylum Bdellovibrionota; class Bdellovibrionia; order Bdellovibrionales; family UBA1609; genus CAYHVK01. The sequence goes on along the minus strand of JAYTDP010000098.1, from coordinate 9,156 downwards.
GGCTTTTACGAGATTTGTAATGCGAATTAAAATTGGCGATCGAATACCGCGAGCGCGCAAATCTTGCACGAGCTGGAACATGTCGAGGCCCGGAGCACCCTTTGTCGGAGTGATTTCAATATTTCCGGCAGCGTTCACTTTGAAAAATCCGCTACCCCAGTTATTGATCCCGTAGGTCTCAGCACTCTTCTCTATCGTCCAACTCATAATCCTACTTCACGATTAAATTTAAAATTTTGCCAGCTTTAAAAATGATTTTTGAAATTGCCATAGTTCCTATGGCATTCGCAACCGTATTTACTTCGCGAGCCATTTCAACCGCTTCTTTTTCCGTGATATCGAGACCCACGCGGATAGTCCCGCGCATTTTACCGTTTACCTGCACACCCATTTCGACCATGTCGTCGACGGTGAGTTCCAGTTTATACGTCGGCCAGGCGGCAACCGCGACGAGCCCTTGGCCATCTAAATTTGTCCATAATTCTTCAGCGAAGTGCGGAGCAAACGGCTGAAGCAACTGAGCCATCGCACGCAAAACGGATTTCGGTTTGACGTTCAATCGGTAGGTTTCATTAGTCAAAATCATCATTTGCGAGACGGCGGTGTTGAAGCTCATAGCTTCGATATCTTCACCGACTTTTTTAATGGTCTTGTGGAGAACTCGCTCGAGCTCTTCAGGGATTGCCCCGTCGTCGGCAATAACTTTGCCGTTCTCGTCGAAAGCGAGCCGCCAAACACGGTCGAGAAAACGCCGAACTCCCTCAATACCCTTCGTATCCCAAGGTTTATCTTTCTCGAACGGACCCAAAAAGCTGATGTAGAGTCGCGAAGCATCTGCGCCATAATTTTCGCGCACATCGTCGGGATTTACGACGTTGCCGCGGGATTTCGACATGCGCTGGCCGTCGGGACCCATGACGACTCCCTGATGCGCAAGTTTTTGAAAAGGCTCGATCGTGGACACAAGTCCGCAATCGAAAAGAACTTTGTGCCAAAAGCGGGCGTAAAGAAGGTGAAGCACGGTGTGTTCAGAACCGCCCACATACAAATCGACTGGCATCCAATATTTTTGTGCTTCAAAACTAAAAGGTGCTTTGGAGTTCTTTGGATCGACGTATCGCAAGAAATACCAAGACGAGCCGGCCCAGCCGGGCATTGTGTCGGTATCGCGTTTTCCTAATTTTGTGTTCACCCAATCCGTCGCGCGAGCGAGCGGCGGCTCGCCTTTGTCACTCGGTTCGTAGTCGGCCACTTCGGGCAAAGTGAGAGGGAGTTCGTCTTCTTTTATCGGAATCCATTTACCGTCACCGGTGTGAATAACCGGGATCGGCTCACCCCAGTAGCGCTGACGACTAAACAGCCAGTCGCGTAATCGAAACTGCACTTTGCGAGTGCCGAGCTTTTTCTCTTCAATATGCGTAAGAGCTTTTTGAATGCCAGATTTTTTATCAAGTCCATTCAAGAAATCCGAATTCACTAAAGTACCTTCGCCCGAAAACGGCAATTCGGTCTCGTCGGTCGTTGAAGTCTTGGTACTGAGCACTCGCAACACCGGAATATCGTAGCGTTTTGCAAATTCAAAATCGCGTTCGTCGTGGCCTGGGACGGCCATGATCGCGCCGGTTCCATAATCGAGGAGTACATAATCCGCGATCCAGATCGGAATCTTTGCATTATTCAATGGATTTATCCCGTACGCACCGGTGAAGACTCCGGTTTTCTCGGCTCCCGCCTGACGATCAACTTCGCTTTTTCTCTCGGTCGCTGAAATATAATCGAGAACTTTTGCACGCTCAGCATTAGACGCGATTTTTTTAGCCAATGAATGTTCGGGCGCAAGCACCATGAACGTCACGCCAAAAAGTGTGTCGGGGCGGGTCGTGTAAACTTCGACGCCCTCACTATGACCGTCTATTTTAAATTGCAGGACGGCGCCTTCGCTTTTGCCGATCCAGTTGCGTTGTGCTTCTTTCGTGGCATCAGGCCAGTCGAGAGTGTCGAGGTCTTTTAACAATCGCTCCGCATATGCGGTAATTCGAAGCATCCACTGGCGCATTTTAACCCGAATGACTGGGTGACCGCCGCGTTCTGATCTTCCATCAATGACTTCTTCATTCGCTAAAACAGTTTTAAGTGCCGGGCACCAATTCACAGGTGCTTCTTTTTGGTAGGCGAGATCGCGTTCAATTAATTTTAAAAAGATGAACTGGGTCCAATGATAAAACTCGGGCTCCGCAGTAGAAATCTCGCGGCTCCAGTCAAAACTGAACCCAAAGCTCTTTAGCTGGCGGCGAAAGTTATCGATTGCTTCGCGAGTCGTAATAGCAGGATGGACTCCCGTTTGAATGGCGTACTGCTCGGCAGGTAAACCAAAAGCGTCGTAGCCAATAGGGTGTAAGACGTTGAAGCCCTTCGCGCGTTTGTAGCGAGAGACGATGTCCGTCGGCGTGTACGACGCCAAATGCCCCACATGCAATCCGTGTCCTGACGGATAAGGGAACATATCGAGCGCATAGAACTTTGGTTTGGTCTTATCGACCTGGACTTCGAAGCATTTCGCTTCCGCCCACTTTTGTTGAGCCTTAGTTTCGATTTCAGAGTGTGGATATGCCATTACTATTTTCTAGTCGAAGGTCCGCGCAATTTCAATTCCTTCTCTCATCTCCTGCATTTATGATGGAGTCATGCCCGCCCAACCAGAAAATGTCAGACGAAAAATCCTTGCGGTCGATGACGATCCCGAGAGTTTGCGCATTGTTCAAAAGGCTTTAGAGTGGGACGGCTATCAGATCGAAACCGCCGTTTCAGGCGAAGAAGCTATCGCGAAAATTATGAAATGGGGCCCAAACCTCGTTCTACTCGATGTGAGCATGCCGGGCCTAAACGGAATACAAACACTGCAGTTTTTGCGTTCGAGTCCGGAATATGTTTCGACAATTTTTCTATCCGGCCAGTCGAATCCCGAAGATGTTATCCGCGGTCTCGACGCGGGTGCTGACGATTATATTTGCAAACCGTTTAATCCAATTGAACTCCTCGCGCGAATTCGTACGCATTTGCGAATTAAAGATATTCGTGACGAATTGGCCAGAGCCAATGCGCGTCTAAAAGAGCTCGTCGACATCGACGACCTCACTGGCCTTTTCAACATGCGTTCGCTCTACTCGAAGCTCGATTATGAACTCGAGCGTGCGGCCCGTTATCAGCGTTCCGTCGCCGTCATTATGATGGACATGGATCACTTCAAAACCGTCAACGACGAGAATGACCATCTATTTGGCAGCTTCGTTCTCACGCAAGTCGGAAAGATCGTTCGCGATAACATGCGCAAGGTGGATTTTGCAGCCCGCTATGGCGGCGACGAATTTTTAATTGTATTAACAGAAATCAATAAACAGGGCGCGATGGTTTTCGCCGAGCGCCTTCAGCAGGTTATTTCGAAATCAGACTTTAAAAACGATCGTCACGAAAAGCGGCTGACGGCGAGCCTTGGTTTGGCTATTACTACGCCTGGAGAACGCAGCGCCGACGCGAGGTCGCTTGTTCGTGCTGCAGACAAGGCCTTGTACCGAGCAAAAGAGCTCGGCCGAAATCGGGTGGAAGTCATCGATTTCGAATTAGAAATGAAAAAGAAATGAATCCTGCCTCAACTAAAAACGATATCGCGCATACGCTCTCGCCAGGAGAGCTAAAAGCACGCAAATTTGCAGCAACACTCTCTTTAATTGTGGGCATTTTAATTTTGCTCGCGAAATTTTGGGCTCACAATCTGACGAATTCGCAAGCCGCCTATTCGGACGCGATGGAAAGCATCGTGAACGTGCTGACTGCAGGCTTATCTTTGTTCGTCATCTACTATTCGGCTTTACCGATCGATGAAGACCATCCCTACGGCCATGGCAAAATCGAATATTTCTCCTCGGCATTCGAGGGCGGACTTATTTTTTTCGCCGCATTTTTTATTTTGTACGGAGCTGTTCGCGCGTTAATTCAAGGAAATACGCTCCACGACCTTTCAGAAGGCACAATTATTTTGGCTGCAGCGGGCGTCGCCAATTTGCTCCTCGGAATATATTTAAAGGCGGTCGGAAAGAAAAACCGATCTCCAGCCTTAATTGCGAGCGGCGAGCATGTTGTATCTGACTTTTGGACTAGCGCTGCCGTTGTCGTTTCACTGATAACTGTACAATTTTCCGGACTCGAGTGGCTCGATATTCTTGTCGCGTTCGCGGCCGGAGGATATCTGGCTTGGACTGGCTTCAAGCTTATCCGCGTTTCTATTTCGGGGCTGATGGATGAAGAAGACGTCGGACTTTTAAAGGAGTTGGCGGCCGTTTTTGATCGCCATGCCGGGCAGGGGATTATCCAGATCCATCATGTTCGAATTATTCGCGCAGGATGGTTTCATCACATCGACGCACACATGGTCGTGCCCGAGTTCTGGCAAATCAACGAAGCCCACGAAAAATTAGATAAGTTTGAAAAGCAGTTTATAGAAGACTATTCGTATAGCGGCGAAGCGAATTTTCATCTCGACCCCTGCCGCCGTAATTATTGCTCATCGTGTGACCTGCCCGCATGCCCGATTCGGCTGAAGCCATTCGAAAAACGCCAGGCAATTCAGGTCTCGGACTTACGTTCGTTCACCGAGCCGAACGAGAAGCGCCCGCCGAAAAATGAAAAATTAAAAATCTAAAAAATGTAGCAAAGCCCGAGGCCGAGTGTCGGGGTAATGCCGTACTTTTCGACGACGGTCTCAAGGTCGCTCTCCGTTTCACGAAGTGTTTTTTTACCTTGAGCTGAACTGTCGTAATTAGGCAATTCGGTCGAGAGTTGCATCTCGGCCGAAACCACTTTCGCAACTCCCAGGTTTGCACCCAGTGACAACTTTTTCGTGAGCGGCCACCGATACCCAAAATTCAACTCGGCGATGAAAAGTTCGCTTTTTAATTCAACGGTCGGGTCTTTTCCGGCGCCAATTAAAAGTGCGAGAAGTGCGGCAAGTCCCGAGCTGTTCGACGACTCAGCTACATCTTTCAGTTGCGCAACTCCATCCGCATGGAAAAGTGAGAATGCAAAGCCAGAGGTCCATCCCTTATTTACAGAGCCAAAATTGTATTGGAAGGCGCTTCTCAATACCGAATTATTATTGAACGCAGTATTCACAATTCCCTCGTATGATGGCTCACCCGCGATGTCCGCTGCCACTTTCGCAATAGTTTCGTGATAGAGCTGCGGAGTTACACCATACAAAACGTTCAGCTCGTAATGTTCACGAAAAGCGACGCCTGCGCCGGCTCCGATAAACGTCGGGAACACGGTGGCCAATTGGGGTTCAAAACGAAAGGTGCGGGGAGACTCGGAGGTTGCCACAGCGGCAGGAGGAGTTGCCGCCGGATTTGAAGCTCGTTCTTTTTTTTGTTCAGTTGCCCCAGTGTCCAATTTCGGCGAACTTTGCGCCAACGCGATATTTGAAGTAACCAACGCAGCCGTTACAAAAAATACCCGAAAGGTGACTATCAAAGTACCGCGTTGGGTCGCAAAAACGGAGAGAGGCACCTTTAAAACCCGGCGCTGGCGCCGTCGCCTCTTGAGTCAAATGACGATTCGAGAACTCCGTCTTTGAACTGCACCGCGTAGCCGAGTCCCATCCAAGATTCTTCGACTTCGTGACCCTTTTTCTTCAAGCCCGCAATTGTTTCAGGAGCAAATCGGAAATCTCCGTCGACGTAAACTTTATTCGGCAAAAATTGATGATGGACTCGCGGCATTTGAATAGCGCGGTCGATATCCACACCGGTCGTAATCGCGCGGTAAAGAATATTGAGAACCGCCGTGATAATTCGAGGTCCGCCCGGTGCTCCAGCAACCAAAACAACTTGCCCATCTTTTTCAACTAAAGTCGGGCTCATCGACGAGAGCGGGCGCTTGCCAGCCTTCACACTATTATTCACGCCTTGAACCAGTCCAAACTGGTTGGCTTCGCCAGGGCGGGTGGTGAAGTCATCCATCTCATTATTTAATGAGATTCCAAACTCGTCGGTGGCAACTCCTGATCCATAGTTTGAGTTTAAAGTGAAAGTCATTGCGACGGCTTCACCTGTCGCGGTTAAAACCGAAAGATGACTTGTTTGCGTGCTTTCTTTGGTAGGAGGTTCGTCAGCCAGTGGGGGCACATCGACGGCTTTGGCTAGCGAAATCGACTTTGCCTGCTCATTGATAAAATTGTCCGATATGATTTTAGCGAGCGGGTTTTGAACGTAATCAGGGTCGCCTAACAAAGAGCGAATTCGAAAGGAGCGTTTTGAAATTTCGGCCATCAAGTGGAGTTCATCGACACTTAAGGGCGCCTTCTCTTTCACTTTCAATTTCTCTATCAAAGAAAGTGCCTCATAAATTACAACGCCGCCGCTCGACGGGGGTGGCATCAGATATATTTTCCGTCCTTCATATTCTTTTACCAAAGGTTCGCGCCATATTGGTTTATAATTGGCCAAATCCTTCATCGTCATTTGTCCGCCCCGCGCCTTCACGGTGTTCACGATGTCATTTGCGATTGCTCCTCGGTAAAAAGGTGCGACATTACTATTGCGAAGTTGTTGTAGGGCTTTGGCTAATTTTTTTTGCACGAGCAATGTGCCGGGCTTCAAGGGCTCACCATTTTTCAAATATAAAAGCTGCGATTGCGAATCGAAACGTTTGTACCCTGCGACCGTGTCGTCATACCAACCGCCGGTCACGCGAAAACCTTTGTCAGCTAATAATATGGGAGTCGTGAAGAGCTCGCTCCAATGTAGTTTTCCGTATTTTTTATGGAGCTCCCAGATTCCGGCGGGCAATCCCGGCACACCAACTGCTGTTCCTCCGGTAATCGAAGCGTCTTTCGCTTTCGAAACATAATACTTTTCGTCTGTCGCAGCCGGAGCCACTTCGCGGAAATCCAAAACCTCGACCCCGCCGGTCGAATTTACGACTTTTTTGTTTGGAATTTTCACCATGGCAAAACCACCGCCACCAAGTGCGGCGAACGATGGGTTCGTGACGGCTTCCGTAAGAAGTACCGTGATGGCGACATCGACGGCATTGCCGCCCTTTTCGGCAATCTTCTTGCCTGCTTCAACTGCGTAAGGACATGCGGCGGTAATCGCAATCTGAGAGGCTTTGAATGGCATCGCCGAAGCGAAAGGTCCTACTAAAAGTCCGATTAAAATAAATTTTGCAAATTGCGGTCGATAAATGCTTATGAAAACGCTTTTCATAGAACCCCACTGGTGACTAGCAGCTTGATATGTTAGGTAAACCCCATGCGACCGGCAAGAATTGAAATTTCGAAAACTAAGAACATTCCGAATCCACACATTTATATTACGGCGCTCCAGGATTATGTGGGTTGGGCATTCAATGAAGAGCAAGCCCCAGAGTTAAAAGGGAAATGGAAAAGCGACATATTCAAAATCGCTCCCGAGGCACCCCTTGATCTCGAAATCGGCACCGGCAATGGCTTTTTCTTTGCTCATCGAGCAAAAAGCCATCCGCTGCGATCTTTGCTAGGTCTCGAAATCAAATACAAACCGCTTATTCAGGCGATTCGCCGAGCGCTTGATCAAACCTGCACAAATATGCGAATAGCTCGCTACGACGCTTCTTATATCGAAGATTTGTTTGCTGAAAATGAAATTGACGATGTTTTTATTCATCATCCCGACCCTTGGAATAAGGTTCGGCGATATAAACATCGACTCCTTCAGCCCGAATTTTTGAACGAACTTTCAAAAATTCAAAAGCCGGGGAGCACGCTCGAATTTAAAACGGATTCCCGCGATTATTTTTTGTGGGCAGAAGAGCAGATTGCAAAGTCGCCTTATAAGGTGATTCGCCGCACTCTGGATTTACATAAGTCGGAATGGGCCCCCGAAAACTTTAAAACGCATTTCGAAAAACTATTCAGTGAAAAGCGCGTCGAAATAAACTACGCGCTTTTGCAGAATCCTTAGTTTCAGCGGTAATTTCCGCACGTATCGAAACCGATATAGCCAATTGACCAGCCACCGCTACCACTTGAGTGTAAATAATTTGCCGTAAATACCCCCGCAAGTGGACTTGGCTCGAGCATCGGAATCGAAAATTCAGGTTTTAGGTCCGGCTGTAAGGTCGGATCATCCGAGAATAGTTCCAGCATCGGTAATGGCAATTGCTTATAGATCTGAACCGTAAACGTGCCGGGTCGACAGATCTTATCGAGAGGTATACCGAGTGATACCTGACCTGATTGGCCCGCAGCGATAGCGAAAACCCCGGCTCCCACTGACAATTTTAAGGGAAGGCTCATATCTTGAGTCACCTGTTGACGACCCCTTGGGAAGGTAACCGATGCCGATACAGATTGGGTGTTGAGCCGGCCGAAATAAATTTTATTCGTTTGATTAAAAAATGTAACGGTCGCGAGCTTAAAGCTATGGGAATCACGGTTGAACCGAGGAAAAGCGACCGACATCTCCACATTATTCACCAAGTTTTCCACATTAGCGTTTTCTAACATAAAGTAATTACTCAGGTTTTTGATAACACGTCCAGACTCAATGAAGAATCGGCAGAGTTGATCACGGTTATCCACAGATGCCGACTTGTCCACTTCTTTGAGGTCTGCCAGTTGTCCAAGCGTCTTCGTGTTATTAGCTCGAATGTTGAAAGTTTCGCATTTCAACCAATAGTGCTCGTCACCTTTCAACGCGGGGAGATCAATTTGATGGGCCGTCCGCACCGAAATTCCGCTAAAACCAAGTGAGTGCGCTAGATGAAGATCTCCCATTCTTGGCTCTAATTTCAACATTAGAGTTGTGTCAGCCACCCCTAATTGAAAGGTAACGGGATCACCGAAATCATGAATAGAGCCCCTTTTATTTACCGCAATTATGTAAAGACGGCAGGTGCTTGCCGCGCTCTGCCCATCGGCTTGATACAAAAGTTGAATCGGCAAAAGTTCATAGATCGGAATGACATTTGTCAGCTCGAGACTTGTGTCTCTTTCGTAACTTTGCGTGGCTGCTTTATCCTCAGTGCAAACGATTTTCGTACGAAGAGTGACATCTTTTTTAACTTCCGAAAAAACGAGACGATCCGTGGATTTCAATGTTAGGCCGACGGTCGATTTTGCCG
>JAYTDP010000097.1:0-3286 GCA_043735865.1 Bdellovibrionales bacterium | reverse complement strand
GCGAACGTAATCGGCCTGGACCAGAAAGTCCGTATTTACGCGAACCACATGCTGGAAGTGCTTTTTCGCTTCTTTGAAATTGTTGAGTTCAGAGAGGGCAATAGCGTAATAAAGGCGTGCCTCTAAATTTGTACCTTTTTGGCGAAGGTAAGTTGAGTAAACTTTAATTGCGTCTAAATAGTTTTTACTACGCATCAAGAGTTGTCCGAGTTCGATTGCCACTTTTTCGTTCTGAGGATTCAAGGAATAGGATTTAACTAACAAGTTCTTTTGGCATTCGGTTTTACGCAATTTACCGCAAATTTGAGATTCGCGATAAAGCTCATCAGAAGAGGCCACTCCTGCAATTTCTTTTAATTTTAAAGGAACGATTTCGAAAGCGTACTGGTTCCATTGGATAACGTGAAGGGCGATGGCCAGGATGGCGAACCCGGTGACGTAAATTATAAACGCGCTGCCGCGGTCTACGTTCACGTCTCTGTCTGTTTCATATTGATACATCTTACTTCTCCGGTTTAACGTACTATAGTGATGCGCTTGGTTCCTACACTCTTAGTAGTGCAATAACTGTTCATAGCGGCGAGCGCATAGGTTCTATTAGAGTGCTTGAATTTCTGCTAAATTTTGGTCACTGTCTGGACCTAAGTCAGGGGCAAATGCATATGGGCTTTTCCGAGACAAAAATTAAGACTTCTATAGATGACTCAATTGGATTCATTGAGCTCGATCGTGCGAAGTCTCTGAACGCTCTCGACACCGAGATGCTGCATACGATTGAGAGCACGCTGCGAGCCTGGCAGGGCAATTCTAAAGTTAAAGCCATATTTCTCCACTCGAACTCCCCGAAAGCTTTCTGCGCGGGCGGAGACGTTAAGCATCTCATTTTGAGTAAACATGAAAAGCGCGACATCTCCGAAGGGATCGAATTTTTTAACCAAGAGTATTTTACGGATTGCCTCGTTCATCAGTATCAAAAACCGATTGTGACATGGCTCGAAGGAATTACGATGGGCGGGGGAGTCGGCCTCACGAACGGCGCAACGATTCGCCTTGCCACTGACGCGAGCACGTTTGCGATGCCGGAAGTTTACATCGGGTTTTTCCCGGACGTTGGCGGTTCGCGATTTCTGGCCGAACTCCCAGATAACTCAGGATATTATTTGGGTATGAGCGGTGACCGTGTCGATGCGCGCGCCGCACTTGCCATGGGGCTCGTCGACGCGATTGTATTACCCAAGGATAAGCAGAATATTATCGATCTCGCGGGCGAATTCAAATTCACCAGCGACAAAGCGAGCAATCGAAAGAGTTTCCTCGAATTACTTCAAGCAAAACATGAGGTCCTCGTCGCGCCTTTAGAGAAGAGACTGCTTAAGCGCCTCGAAATTTTACAGAGTTCTTTTCTGGCTGCTTGGAAGCAGATCGAGAAAACATTTGGGCTTGCGGACTTCACAGAAATGAAACACGCCATACAAGAACTGAATAATCATCGACGTCGGTCCGTCCAGTCGCAAGCCCTTGCGTACTTGCTAATTGCCGCAGAAAAAAAGAACTCTGTCTCGTGGCCAAAAGTTTTCGTTAAAGAATGGAATCTCGCGATCTCACTCTTGAGTGAATCGAATTTCAGCGAAGGTGTCCGAGCTGTCCTAATTGATAAAGATCAAAAGCCCGACTGGCCGGCGATCATTGAAGACGAAGCGCTCAGAGAGGCCGAAGAAATGTTAAGGGCGAAAATCGAAAATCAATTAGCCAAGAAGTTCGCGGATGCGGGAGACGACTTCGGTCTTTGAAACCTTTAATTGCTCACCAGTATCGAGATTTTTAATCGCCAATTCACCGGACTGCATTTCTTGGTCGCCGATAATCACTGCAATTTTGGCCCCTACGCGAGCCGCTTTCTTCATGCGATTACTCATGTTGCCTCCATAAGCAACGTCGACAGGCAAGCCTTGAGCGCGCAGTTCGTGCGCAAGAGTTAAACAAAATTTTTCAGCCGCATCCCCCATCGGAATAAGAGAGGCCGGGCGAATCTTAGGCGGGAGGGTTTCCATAAGGAGCGAAAGCCTCTCGATACCTGCGGCCCACCCCACACCGGGAGTTGGATCTCCACCCATAACCTCGACGAGCCCGTCGTAACGGCCGCCCGAAAGCACTGCATCTTGAGCGCCGAGAGCGTTGGTTTTGAATTCGAAAACCAAGTGAGTGTAGTAGTCGAGCCCGCGAACGAGCTTGTCATTGACCTTGTACGCGACCCCGAGAGCCGTGAGCCCATCGCAAATTTTGCTAAATTTTTCTTTTGATTCTGCGTTGAGCGAATTCGAAAACTTTGGTGCCGTCGAATTGATTTCGATATCCTTGCGATCTTTTGAGTCGAGAATTCGCAAGGGGTTTGTCGCCAATCTCTTTTGCGAATCTTCACTCAAGCCGCTTTGCCATTTCGAATAATAGTCGGTGAGCGTCGCGCGATATTGATCGCGGCTCGATTTGTCGCCGATCGAATTAATTTCGAGATAACACTTTTCGATCACGCCAAGTTCTTTCAGCAAAATTTCGCCGTACGAAACAGTTTCGATGTCGGCCTGCGAACTCTCTGTTCCAAGTAGCTCAATTCCAACTTGATGAAATTGCCGGAAGCGACCCTTCTGCGGACGTTCATACCGAAACATGGGGCCTTGGTAGAAAAATTTGACGGGGAGTTGGCGTTTCAGTTCATTCGAAATAAATGCGCGAACCACACCGGCAGTGCCTTCAGGACGAAGGCTTAAAGCATCTCCACCCTTATCGGTAAACGTGTACATTTCTTTGGATACGATGTCAGACGTATCGCCTAAAGTTCGATCAAAGACATTGGCGAATTCAAAGATGGGCGTCTGAATTTCATCGAAACCAAACCGTAATCCGATCTCGCGCGTCTTTTGAACGACGAGATCAAATTTTCGGGCGTCTTCGAAGAGAAAATCATGGGTGCCTCGAACAGGCTGAAGCATTTGGCTCATGAGTTCGATCTTATAGATCGATTTTTAAATTGTCGACGATGGTGACAGCTGTCGAACAAATCGCACGCTAGTTTTGGCACCGCCCGCGTGCACATTCAAAACCGTTGTAGTTTCAACTAGTTACGAATCGTTATTTGGCCACCTTCTTGTACTACTTAAGCGTGGAGGTCCATGTGACTACATTTCAACACGTGACCAAGAAATCAAATGTCCGCAAAGCTTTCGATGTGTTCGTTGCCGTTTCTATCCTGATGACTACGTCAGCTTTTAAAAAAGGCGACATCATTCAG
>JAYTDP010000096.1:0-17508 GCA_043735865.1 Bdellovibrionales bacterium | reverse complement strand
CGAAAGCGATTGAAGAACTCCCTGAGCGCCAGCGCTTAGTTCTTTCTTTGTATTATTACGAAGATCTCAATCTCAAAGAGATCGGTAAAATCTTGCGCGTGACTGAGTCGCGCGTGTCGCAGCTTCATGCCCAAGCGATCACTCGCCTTCGTGCGAAATTGGGGCAGCAGCTGGACGAGGCAGCGGCCGACGCCAGCTAACTGGCGGACGGTCACACGCGTTCACCTCACAGTCACCCCTAAACCGAACTAAAGAATCGAACATGACAGTCTCGTCCTTCGCGTAAAATCGATATAATAACCATTTAAATGTGCGCACAAGGTTTTCGTGTTCGATTCGTTAGTTTTGTCCGTGGCGGACGCTGAGCTCGCAGTTAGTTGATTCAAACGCGAGATTTGTTTTTGCAAGTCCACGATGAATGGAAACAAAAGACGATTCAGACCGCATTAATTACTTAAATTTTGCTATTAACTCAGAGTATGCGAATCGATCCATAGATTTTGTTGATTCGATGGCCGATTTTTATGGTGAATCAATAATGGAAATGTTTGAAATCGAAAAAGTGGGTAAGAACTTTGTAGCACTCGCACACCATTTTGAGGAGTTAATCTACGAGCCAGTTGTGTTCCCTGATGAGATTAAAAATCTCCTGAAGCCCGATGATCTGTTTCTAATGAGGTTAGCAAAATACGAAGGTCAGTGGCTTGTCTTGTGGATGAGTCCCGCCTACGAATCGTTTGATTGGCGGGAGGGAGCGGAAACGCTAAATTAATTCTTAATTCCGGCAGCCATCTGTTTTTTGATCTTATCCATCAAGCGGCCTTCGAGTTGTCGGGCTGCTTCGCGAGTCATTTTATATTTGTCGCCGATCTCTTGAAGCGTAAGCGGCTCGTCGGCCAACAATCGATTTTCCAAAACGAAAAGCTCTCTCGGATTCAATGACGGTCGCACTTTGTCCAAATTCTCTCGCAGAATATCGAGCTCTTCGGCATGCCCCAACTGATCGTCGGCACCTACGTCAGTCACGTTTGACTGCAAGTCGATCAGAGTTTCTTTGTCGCTATCATACGCGGGTAGGTTGAAGCTAATATCTCGCTTCAATACTCTTTCACCCATTTCTTTCACTTCTTGCTCAGGGATACCAAGTCGCCCACTTAACTGAGCGATTCCCGCTTCGAATCCCATACGCTCGAGCTGATCGCGCTTTCTTTGTAATTCGTAAAACAATTTTCTTTGGGTCGCCGTAGTACCGATGCGAACCATCGAATATTGCCGCATGAGATGTTCTTGAATTTGACCGCGAATCCACCAAACTGCGTAAGTTATGAGTCGCACGCCTTTATAGGGATTAAACTCTTTCACCGCCTGCATGAGACCGACGTTGCCCTCTTGTACGAGGTCGATCAGCCGTGTTCCGAACTTCGAATACTCGGCAGCGACTTTAACGACAAAACGTAAATTTGATGTCACTAATTTCTGGGCCGCTTCGCGATCACCATGTTCGCGGTATCGAACCGCGAGTTCGTGTTCTTCTTCTCTAGTTAGCAATGGGTATTTACGGATTTCCGCCATATAGCGTGCGATCGGATCAGCCGGCACGAGGCCCGGGTCTTCGCCTTTTAAGGTTTTCGATCCGACCGCGATCATCCCGTCGGTCACGATCTCGGCATCCTCGATAACTTCGGACTCTACAATTTCAGGTTCAATTATTTCGGGATCGAGAACTTTGGGTTCTGCGGTCACTCGTTTTGAAGGTTTCTTGGCCTGTTTGACAGGCTTCGTCGATTTTACATTCTTTGCCATACGAGGCCTCTGTGCTTAGGAGAACGCCTCGTCGAGTTTCTTTTCTAATGTTTTCTGCACCATACCCTTGGCAAGCATCAAGGCAAAAGGCAGTTCGACGGTGATTTCGACATTTGAACCACCCGCACTTGGTGCCACTTTCATCGCTGCACTAAACATTTTGCCCTTGGCCTCGCCGCAAAGTGCCTTTTCGTCAAATTGGCACTGATAGCTCGGGTCTAATTTTTTTAAGTCCGAGTTGTTGGAAAGGAATGAAGATACGGTTTTAAACGCATCTGCCGGAGAGCTCTTTGTCGATTTTTGTACGGTTACTGTAGGCATGTTTCGAACCTTAGCACCCCCTCCTTGATCTGTCGAGAGACTCATGCGAAATTGATTGGATTCAAACAAGGAAAAACGATGGAAAAGAACTTTGTCAGTCACGTGAAGCGAACTCATATGTGCGGAGACCTACGCGCAAACGCGAATGGTCAAAAGGTAGTCTTGATGGGATGGGCCGATACACGTCGCGACCATGGTGGATTAATTTTTATTGATCTTCGCGATCGCTCTGGACTTGTTCAGCTCACCATTAATCCGACAGATGCCGCCAACGCAACCGGTAAAGATATTCGCGGTGAGTACGTCATCGCGATTGAAGGCACCGTGCAAAAGCGTCCATCGGGAATGGAAAACAAAAATCTCCCAACGGGCGAAGTCGAAGTTATTTGTCATCGCACAGAAATTTTGTCAGTCGCTCAGACTTTGCCGTTCCAGCTTGACGACGATAAAGTTTCTGAAACATTACGCCTAAAATATCGCTACCTGGATTTGCGTTCGGCACGCCTTCAATCGCACTTAAAAAAGCGTCACGAAATCGTTTTGGCGGTTCGCAATGCACTTTCAAAAAAAGGATTCCTCGAAATCGAGACTCCGATTCTCTATAAGAGCACTCCTGAAGGCGCGCGAGATTACTTGGTACCTTCACGCGTAAATCCAGGAACATTCTATGCTCTCCCGCAAAGCCCGCAAACTCTGAAACAGCTTCTTATGATTGCAGGAATGGATAAGTACTTCCAAATCGCTCGTTGCTTCCGCGATGAGGATTTGCGCGCCGACCGCCAGCCCGAATTCACTCAGATTGATTTAGAGATGTCCTTCGCCGATCGCGATGACGTCATGAAGGTGGCCGAAGAAACGACGCGCGAAATGTGGAAAACCGTAAAAGGGGAAGACATCGGCGAAGTTCCGCAGATGACTTACACCGAAGCGATGAATCGCTTCGGCTGTGACAAACCCGATCTTCGTATCACTTGGGAATTAAAAGACCTCACTGAGCGTCTCAAATCATCTACATTTAAAGTTTTCTCCGACGTGGGCCAACGCGGTGGAGCTATCAAGGGTCTCTTTGTTCCAGGTACCGGCGGCTACTCTCGGGGCCAATTCGACAAGCTCACTGACAAAGCGAAACAAATGGGCGCCAAAGGCCTCGTTTACATCAAGATTGATGATAAAGGTGTAGTCACATCTCCGGTTTCGAAATTTTTCTCCGAAGCTGAGCTTCGCGAAATTTATATGGCGAGTGGGGGAGTCGAAAGCGGCGCCGTCAAAGGCAACGGTACGGTATTTATCGTCGCCGATGATTTCAGTGTTACGTGTGCAGCGCTTTCAACTCTTCGCATTTCTCTCGCCCAAGAACTCGGCGCGATTGATACATCACGCGACAGATTCTTGTGGGTGGTCGACTTTCCACTCCTCGATCATTCGCCTGAAGAGAAGCGCTGGGTTGCGTGTCACCATCCATTCACTTCGCCAAAAGATGAAGATCTGCAAACGATGCTCGACCGAAGAGAAAAAGATTATGCCGGCATGAAGGCAAAGGCATATGACTTAGTTTGTAACGGTTACGAAGTCGCGGGCGGAAGTATTCGTATTCATCGACAAGAAATCCAAAAGGCGATGTTCGATGCGCTCGGCATGACCGAGGAAGAAACAAAGTTAAAATTCGGGTTTTTCCTTGAAGCACTTCAGTACGGAACTCCGCCACACGGAGGAATCGCGTGGGGAGTCGACCGGCTCGTCATGATCTTGTGCGGGACAGATGCAATCCGCGAAGTGATTGCATTTCCGAAAACTGCTAAGGCTTCAGATTTAATGGCCGAGTGCCCAAGTCCGGTTGCACGCGAACAGCTTCTGGAGCTCGGAATCCGCCTCAACACTACGACCGAGGCGAAAGCCTGAGACGCGACCGAAGTCGCGTCTAGATTGTTTCAAATTAAGACGTTCGCCCAAGCTGAACGTCCGTAATTCTTCCGATCAGAATTCACGGACAAATGATTTGTCCGTGATTACACAGGAAGTGTTATGGATAAAATCAGTCGCATACTACCGGGTTCACCTCGGGTCACGACAGCCGATTTACGCGGAAGCGGAGTCGCTCGTCCCGGTTCGCCAGGTTTTGGCCGACCAATGGGCACATCAGCATTAGCTGCAAAACCAGAAGTCGACGTTTCGGTGACGGCAGGGCAGGAGCTTTCAAATCTCCGCGCTCAACGTGAACCAAATCGAATTCCCACCAAAGATGACAAGGCGGATATTGTGCAAAGAATGGCAGATAATTTCTTTATGAAAAAAGCAAAGCAGCCAGAAGTGGCGCCACAAAACGACGTGACGGACGAGATTCTTGAAAAATTCCATTCAATGGAAGATTCAGATCTTAACCCAAACACAAGCACCATGCCGTCTGAAATGGCTGACGAAATGCCAATCAAGGGTGGAAATTTAAACATAGTAGCTTAAGTCGATTTCGGCTGAGCTTCGTCACACTTGTAGAGCGGTTCTAAACAGAAGCCCGTTTCTTCAAGAGAGCTGATTCGAGAAATCGAATGGAGCCTTCTTTTTTCATTTTTGCGTTCCACGCAAATCACCGCGTGAAACCCCGTCTGAATTAAAGTTCTGATAGTCGCGAGCGACCATTGGGGCGCACCCATTTGCACCAACATTTCTAATCGCAATAATGCCTGACGTGAATTCTCGGCGTGCAGTGTCGCTAAACCACCTGAATGCCCCGTCGAAAATGCGAGCAGCAAATCTTTCGCCTCGCCCCCGCGCACTTCGCCCATCACAATTCGATCCGGTCGCATTCGCAAAGAATGACGAACCAAATCAGACTGCGAATACATTTTGAGTTCTGTCGACAGAGAATCCCGGGTTAACAGTTTTACCGAAACCCCGTTCGATATATGGATTTCGTCGGTGTCTTCGATAACAACGACCCGTTCGTTTTCGGACACGGTTTTTAAGCAGGCATTGAGAACCGAAGTTTTTCCGGATCCTGTCGAGCCCACAATTAAGAGGCTTTTTTTTTGAGCTATCATTAATTTGAGTAAAGTGATTGCGGCTGGCGGTGCCCACTCAAATTCTTGAAGTGTCGAAAGTGACCAGGCTTGTGGTGAGCGCTTTCGCAAAGTGAGAAGCGGTCCTTTTACGGCAAGAGGCGGCTGAATGTAGTGAAGTCGAAAGCCGTTCCAGGTTCCGTCGGCAAATGGAATTTCAAGATCTGGGCGCACGCGGGCCTCAGTAAAAACACGGTGTAAAAAATTATGGTAATCGTTTGAGGTCTCAAAGCTTGCATCTGAAAGGGAGAGTCGACCATCTCGCTCAACCCAAATTTCATTATACGATTGAAAAAGTATTTCGGTAATGTCGGGTTCAATTAGCAGAGATTCCAAACTCATTGCTGAATCACTTGTGGAGTCACAAAGATAACCAGTTCAGTTCGCGATTCAATAAATGAGCGGCTCTCAAAAAGTCGGCCGAGAATGGGAATGTCTTTAAAGCCGGGTACGCCGCTTGAATTTTTGAACCATTCATTTCTGACAAGCCCACTTAAAACTATTGTTTCGGCTGATGCTAAATCGAACTGGCTCGAAATTCGGTTGGTCTTAATAGCCGGTACGCCGTCGATCGAATTTCCGCCGTCGACCATCGAAATCTCGGTGACCAAGTCCATTTTAATTTGTCCTGCTCGGTCGGCTTGAGGTTTCATTTGTAAATAGATTCCATGGCGTTTCCAGATGACGTCCATGCTTTTGCGATTACTGATTCGAATCGGAATTTCTCCGCCGGCAAGAAATTCCGATTGCCCTCCACTTTTTGCAAGTAAAGTCGGAGAGGCAAGAACTTGGCCGAGCCCTTCATCTTCAATTGCGTGAACGATGACTTCAAGGCTGGACGGGCCGCCAACTTTCGAACTCACTTGCGCCGCAATTGAATCAGGCCATGAGACACCGATTTTATTTTGGATAAGATGGCTAACTTCGGCGACCACAATTTGAATTCGAATGAGCGGTTCCACTTTCAACTGCGTCTGTTCGAACCGAATCGCTATGCCGTACTGATCCAGTACCTCTTTCAATTGGGTCGAAAGCGAATCAAAAGATTTTGCGTAAGTGGCAATGGGTATTCCGCGCCACGAGAATTGAGGCATCGGTAAGTTTCGGTCTGCTAAATTCTTTTTAATCTCAATCTCGGCCTCAGTCATTACGTCACCATCAATCTCGGCGCGCATTTGATACATAATATTTTTATCCGCTGTCTCTCGAGAAATTTTTTGCCAGTCAGCGAATCGATAAAGATGTCCTTCGATGACGAGCGGAAAAATCGACGGCCCGATTTTGGGGCCCATCATCTGCTTTAAAGCGTCGCTAAGGGCTTTTCGATTTTGTTGTGACGATTGAGGCACAACCTGCACGTAGTAAGAGGTCGGTCCGATCTGCAAAGTGGATTCGCCAGTTTTCTTTGCGATGATTCGCACCTTAGCGCCCATATCGACTGCGCCCAAAACAGATCGCTGGCCGATTTGAATTTTATAGGTATCCGGAACGTAAAAGTCCTTTACTTGCGCGACCGACATTACCATTTGTGTCGCCGCATTGGCTTTTGCGTTCACTATGAAAAAGAGAAAAAGGATTAGAGACAGAACGAATAGATTTGGATCTTCATTTTTTTTATTCATGACCTTCGATCAAAGCAAAAAGCCGACCGAGCTCAACATTCACATAGATTACGATGGCCGTCCGGCCGGACAGTTAGCCGACCGAGTTCAATTCGCTTCGATTTGAAAAGAAGCTCGGACTTTGCCTTTGGTGCATTCGAGTTCGAGGTGTGACTCGTGAGTCTTCAAAAGTGCTTGGGTCAAACTGAGTCCAAGTCCCAGGCCTTCAGAATGTTTCATTACATCTTCATCAAGGGTGAACGGCTTCATGATCTTTTCTAAAGTTTTCGCCGGAATTGCTTTTCCTTCGTTGACCACGGCTATTTCGACTTTGCCATCGCCGACATCCTGCGCCTCAATCTCAATGACTGAGTCCTGTGTGCCGAAGCGAATGGCGTTCTCTACTAAACGTTCAAAGGCATCGGTTACAACTTTTACGTCACCTTTGATTGCGAAATCCAGTTTCGGAAGCAAGAACTTCTGCTTTTTCAGTTTTGAGGCGTTGTCATGTTTATGCACAATCTCGTCGATAATTTTTGTCGTTGAAAGTTTCCTCTTCGAAATTTTTAGAAGACCTGTTTCGGCTGAGACAAAAATTAAAACATCGTCGATGATTTTTTTCAGTTTGTCAGAGCTTGTCGAAATACGCGCGACATATTTTTTCTGTTCATCAGTCAGGTCAGTTTCTCCCAGCAAACCTAAAAAGCTCAGAATAATAGTGAGGGGAGTTTTCAATTCATGATTAATTAAAATCATAAAGTTCGATTTTGCTTCGTCAAGCACGCGTAGTTCTGAAAGCGCCTTTGAGAGCGCTTCGTTTTTTTCTTTCAGTTCGGCACCGAGTTCGTATCGCTCTATTCCCTTATCAACTGTATTTGCCAGGTCGACAGGATCCCACGGTTTCGTGATGTAACGATAAACTTCGCCGGAGTTAATTGCTTCGATAACCGATTCGATATCGGTAAATCCTGTTAGTAGCATTCGAATCGCATCCGGCACAAATTTTTGTGATGCTTTCAAAAATTCGACGCCGGTTTTTTTCGGCATCCGTTGATCCGAAATAATAAGCGAGACTTTGTTATCGCGAACTAAGGCTAGACCTTCGTCGGCGCTGAGAGCTTTCAATACATTATATTTACGACGAAAGAGCCGTTCAAGAGCATCAACATTATCTATTTCGTCATCAACAACAAGAATCGTGTGTTTCATATTTTGAAATTCAGTGTAAGATTTAATCTGCTCCGGAGCAAACTGTTATCAATTTGCCTCTGCTTGCATGGTGGCTTGCGAAGTATTCGAACCAATCGTCCACGATCCCGCCTCGACTGTCGGCCTGTTCTAGTCTTGGTCACTCGTAAGCAGTGCGTTCTTTCTAATTCCTTTGAGACAATATTGAAATGGTGACTGGAGAGGTTTTGCGCCGAATTTTAGACCCATTCGGGTTGGCGTAGAATTATCCATATTAGGGAGAAAAAAATGTCTCAAATTCGAATCCTTTTTTCTGGGTTCATAATTTTTGTCTTATCGGCCGTAACCGCGCACGCGCAATATGCGTACATGGGCGCGCAGGCTGGAATCGGCCTCGGTGGATCCGGTGCATGGGGCGGCAACCAAGGTTGCTCGAACTATAAAGTGCCTGAAGAAGTTCAAAAAATTGATGATGAAATCGATGAACTTAAAAAGATGAAGAAAGAAGCTGGGCGTGATGAGCGCGATGCCAAAAAAGATTTGCGCGAGATATCTCGTAAAATTCAGCAAGCCGAAGGTTCTATAAGAACTGTTTTAAGAGAGGAAGTCGCATCTGGCATCCTGGGACATTTGCGCGAGGGAGTTACTGCTGGGACTAATGCCAATCCTCAAAAAGTATGTGGACAGGACGATGCAACTCGAAACAAGCTACGAGCAGATTTGCCCGTGTTGACACTTCCCCAAGATTTTATGTCGCCTGCTCGTGGTTACTGTGCGCAAGTCAGCTCTGGCCAATACAGTCCGCTTTTCACTCAATATTCACAACGCAGCATCCCTTCGCAAAGCAAAGCGGGAACAATGGATCGCGGCACTTGCGGGGACAACGTACTTACAAAAGAAGCGTACGTTACATCTAAAACAGAATCGAGTGGGTCGAAACAACGCGATCTCGATCTTTGCATGGACGGTATGATCTATCTCCACGAGTGGGTTGGAGAAGAGGCGGAATTAAAATCAAAGATGCAGGCCGCTCACGACGAACAAAAGTCGATTGATCGCCAAATTAAAGAGCTGAAAACCGATCGTCGCCAAGCTATGAAAGATGCCCGCGAAGACGGCGAAGAAGGCAGCTCCACCGAAGGCGGCTACTGCGCATCTTGCAATGGACCTAAAGTAACTACGTTTGATCGCGTGACCGGCATCGTCGGTTCACTCGTGAACGCTGGCGCAACTTATTTTGGTGCGAAATATATTTCGAATAATAATGCTCGTTTGGGATGGCCAACATCTCCATACGCAATTACTGGCCTCGGACTTGGATCACTCATGTACGGAATTTACGGCGGCGGCTACGGCGCTGGCGGTATCGGACAAGGTGGAGGTTGCGGTGGCGGCGGTGGCGGACCCGGCGGATTATACGGCGGCGGACCCGGCTACGGCGGCGGCGCATTCGGTTACCCAGGTGGCTGGGGACCAGACGGTGGCGGCGGAGCATACAATCCAGGTTGCGGACCTTGGGGATGCCCAGGTTATCCGGGTGGCGCGGGTGGTGGATTCCCAGGCGGCGCATATCCAGGTGGTGGCGGTTATCCAATCGCTTCAGCAATTGGAGTAGCTGGTGCTTACACGGGAGTTTACGCTCCACTTACGGGAGCAACCGGCGCAATTCAAGGCGGTCCGATTCAAGCAACTTATAATGTATTACCTTATCCAGCGGGTGGCGGTTACCCAGGTGGTGGCGGTTATCCGGGCGGTGCCTATCCAGGTGGCGGCGGTTATCCGGGCGGCGCTTACCCAGGTGGCGGTGGTTATCCGGGCGGAGCATACCCAGGTGGTGGCGGTTATCCAGGAGGAGCATATCCGGGCGGCGCTCCTTACGCAGGAACATACACTGGTTACCCAGCAATCTTGCAGCAACAAGCAGCAGCAGCTGCAGCGGCCGCGCAATATCAAGCGCAGTTGAGTTCAGCAGTTTCTCTCGATGCACGTTTGCAAATGCAGATCAGCGCAATCAATCAGCAACGCGCTTCGATCTGGTCAAGTTTGGGAACTGCTAACGGTGGCGGATTCGGTGCTGGCTTCGGCGGCGGCGGATACGGTGGTGGTGGTTACGGTGGAGGCGGATATGGCGCTCCGACTGGAACTATTCTTCCTTATCCATCGAACGGCTACGATCCAAATCTTGGTGGCACAACGGCAGGGTCGACGACCACTGGCGTGACTCCGGCACGAGGTCGATTTACTAACTAAGGGATGCACACGCATCCCGGTGTTTTTAAAATATCCAACGCTTTCGACAGCCATGTTCATTGGCAGGCAACGGGATCCTTCGCATCGAGACTCAAACTTCACTCGGTGCGAAATTCACAAGATCTCAAATCACTAAAAATTGAAAAGAAACACATGCGCCAAGATTGGCTCATTGGTTTCGGTTGGGACCAGCACCAATTCGAGGGAGAATTCAAACCTCATCGTCAATTTCTCGATGAAGCTTACCCCGGCATTCCTGTGGCCTTCACGCGAGTCGATGCTCATAGTTATTGGGTCAGCACCGAGGCACTCAAGCGAGCGGGCCTCTATTATCACAATATTCCGTCACCCGACGGCGGACATATCGAGCTTGATAAAGACGGGTGGCCAACGGGGCTGCTCGTAGATCTCGCGTTTGAGCCCGTACGCGGACTCATTGCTCGTGACGACGTTTATCAAGTCCGCAGAAACCTATTGGCGGCGGTCCAGTTATTCAACGGAGCTGGCTTCACACATATTCGCGATATGGCTTGCGATGAAGAGCAGTGGAACGAGGCTTGCCTCCTCGCCGAATCCAAAGACTTCACACTTGCGATAGTTCAAAATTTCGGAGCTGAAACGCCAGACAAATTTGGGTCGGCATTAGAGCTTGCGCTACGAGCGCGCAAACACCATCCTCGGCTCATTCGCCCTGGCGCAATCAAAATATATTTTGACGGCGCTCTCGGCTCAGAAGGCGCGCGCATCAGTCACCCTTATGCTTCGGGAAGTGGAAGCGGTTTAGTTTTGCTCGAGAGAATCGCACTTAAAGAAATGATCCAACAAGCTTGGGCTCACGGACTCGACATTGCCGTTCACGTGATCGGCGATGAAGCCGCCCACATCGTCGCAACTGTCGCGAATGAGTTATGGGAGATGGGTGAGGTCGGTCGCCTTCACCTTGAGCACGCTGAGCTTTTACGACCCGATACTATTTTGAAATTAAAAGATCAGAATGTTGTGTGCCATATGCAACCGTCGCATTGGCTGAGCGATAAAGTATGGCTCGAAGATAAAATCGGCGATTTAATAAAGTATGCATTTCCGTGGAGGGCACTCGAGGACGCAAAAGTACCGTTCTTTTTCGGTAGCGACAGCCCAATAGCAGATGCAGGAATCGCGACAACCTTAGCCGCTATCGAGGACTCCTCTGCAGGTGGAATTCTTCCGCCTCAAAAACCAGTTTTATTTTACCATTCTTTTCCAGACACGACTTGGACTCCCAATACGCATTCAAATTGGCTCGATGGCAAAGTCGAAAGTGTATTTTTCGAAGGCACCAAGATTATTTAAAAACCTGTTTTATGAGTTGGCGCGGGATCGCTCTTGTTTTGGTTTGCGCTGTACGCTAAAAATGCGACCGCGGCACCGGCAATTCCCCAAAACATTGGTTTCTTAAATACGGAATCCGATTTTTCAGCCGCCGGGCCCGGAAGATTGCGGTCAAATAGATTGGTCGCAATATTGTTTTTTTCTGTTGCTGTAACTGTTGATGTCCCAGTACTTGAACCAGAAACGCAATCGCCCGGAAAAAGTGCAACTGCCTCTCGCGGAGCGGACGATGCAACATTGGGCTTCTCGCAAGTTCCTGCCACAAACGGTGCCGACTGAGGATTCCATGATTTAAATTCGTCTACCGTGGCCACTTTAGAAATCGGCTGAAGTTGATTAGATAAAAGGGTCAGCCGAAATGAGCCGTGTGGTACACGAATCGCAAATCGCTTAAAATCGACTCGCACGCCATTTACCAGCGCTGTGTCGTACTTCTGGAATGCATCAGATAGTTGAAGCGTCGCTGTCGTATTTTTTAAATGTACTTTCTGCCATTCTGCAACCAGTGGCGGAGGGAAAAGTTTTTCATCAGGGGTTTGTCGAGAGTCGAAATTGACTGAGCCGATTAACAAATCAAGGCGTTTCTCGTCGTTGACTGCTGTTTGGGCGGCCCTCAAGTAACAATGAAAAATGAGTTTGCGTTCGCTTTCAGTCCAATCATTTGCAAGTGCAAGCTCGGTGACCCTTTTGTAATTTAAGTGTGCCGACTCAACCGTATCGCCGAGAAAGCTACGCTCGGCTTTATCGAAATCAGCAATCAACTCTTTTTCATTTGAACGAAAAATGCGGTTATCAATCTGATCGTCAACGACCGTTTTATAGCTTGGCTCGGACTTTATGAAAGCTTGGTAGTCGGGCTTCGAAACATCTTCGGATTGAAGTAGTACCTTCGGCGCGGCCGCGTGCGCGACTCCCGCGAGCAAATTTATGATTAAGAAAATTTTCATCTTATTCTCCTTCGTAGATGATAGAGCGTTTTGATGTAGTTATTTTAGGCTGAAAATGTGTCGGCTCTGTCGAGCGACCTTTTACTGCAACAAAAAATCGACCGCCAGCTTCAAGAAGAATCGTGGCGTAGTCGGTGGGCACGAGCGCGGCCCATGGCCCATCTTCTTCGATTCCTCGCACGAGACGGACATTGCGCATAAAGGGATTTTTTTGACCTTCTTTAAAAAGGTCGGCGGTCCCGTAGCGTCCGAGAATAGAGTCCATCCCATTAGAATTTAAAATCTCAATTGGGACGAGAGAAAAGCCATCCGGAATGAAAGTCGATAGGCTCGTTTCAAAAGAATCTTCAGATCTACCGGCAGACGCATGGGGAGCGCCTCCGCCAAAGTCGAATAATATCGCGCATATCGTCGCTAGTAACGAGCACAAGATAATGATTCGTAGAGTTTTGTCCATCGAGAAGAAGCGGGTTTTAAGCTTCGTGAGTAATTCGGGCACGCTCCAGCTCCTTTTGGTTAGATTCAATTTTCTTCATGAGCATAAATACTGATAGCAAGAAGACGGCCACCATAATTACGATTTCGACGATTACTTGGCCGCGGTCATCGTGACAAAAAATTGCTTGGGTTTTCTCTCTTCGAGGCTGGCAGCACATGAGTTCTCCCATCGGTTTTGAAGTGGTAATTTCACAATTGATTGTCTTTTAAAAAAATTCGCGTTTGGCAGATAAATTAAAAATGGGGCGCTCCAAATCGCGCCGACTCGTTGCTTCCTTATAAAATTCGAGGGCGTATAATATTGTGGGGCAATGTCAGTTGCATCGGCTTCAACGGCGAGGCCGGTCTGAATAATTTGGATGCGGACGCGCGAACGTAGCTCGCGCCGAATCTGTTGATTGAGTCGAGATTTGAATGCAAGTGCAGATGATTTCGCCTCTGATAATAACAGTTTTTGTTTTCCGTCGTGAACAAGACGCGCACTTTCAATGTAAATTAAATGAGCTTCGGCAGCGGCGATTACAGGGGGCGTGCCGGTTAACATGGCCTTCTGCAAACGTTGTTTAGCCGCGACGAATTGCCGTCGTAGTGATACGGCTCGAGGGTTCATTTTCAACAGCTTACTTAAAATGGATCGCATTTTTTTCTGATGTTGAAAACTGTACTCCTTGCATGTCGACTTTAGACGTAAGTTGGTTTGGCTCGCGCCCTGGTAAAAAAAGATAAAAGTCAAAATGACGAGCGTAATTGTTAAGAGGAGCAAAGAGCCCGCAACGATGAACCCCTTTTCATCTCTTTCTCGCAATAGAGACGGCGCGAGGAGTATTCGGATTTCCATCTTCCCTCCAATAAAATGTGAGCTGTGATCTGTGACTGGCAGGACAGGTAGCCGCTCGACGCGAACGAAATTCGACTTTGGACGGATACGCGATCGAGCCACGGGGCAACTCGCTTAAGGTGGTCTCTTGTTTGGCTCTGACATTTGGTTGGTAATCGTGTCTCGACGGTACAAATATTCATGGAGTCATTGGCCGAATCGACGAGAAAATGCGTCCACGTCTGAAACAAGTAGCCAAATATCGCGAGGATCAGAGTCATTATCAAAGTGAAACCAATGGCGGCCTCGATTACAGTCTGGCCTTTTTGACTCTTAATCATTGTCAGACGTGTCGCTTTTTCGATTCGACGTGCCCGACATAAAGTTGCCCATATCGCGTTTCTCAAAGTCGGTCTTGTTTATTTTATCGTGGGTGGCGACTTTTGATTTGCCTTGGAGAGAGCTCGCAACATTGGCGAAATTCACTTCGACCGTTTTATTGAGTGTCCGCAATACGCTTATCGTTCCAATCGCCATGAGCGCGACCAACAATAAATATTCGACGAGACTTTGACCTTTGTTATTTTTTAAACGAATTAGCATGTGTCCTCCAAGTTTTGGTCGGAAGACATGCAATTGGTTTACTTGGGCTTAAGATGAATCGGGCGAGATTAGCGGATGTGCCGGACACTCTTTATGTCCGGCCGTCCCTTATCGTTTTTTCTTCTTCGCCGGTTTAGCTTTGGCTGATTTCTTAGCTGGTTTTGCTTTTGTTGCCTTTGCGGCTTTTTTCGCAGGCTTTGCTTTAGCAGATTTTGCGGCCTTTTTGACAGGCTTCGCCTTCGCTGCTTTTTTCGCTTTAAGCGCAGCAACCTTGGCGGCTTTCGCTGCGGCGGCCTTTTGTGCCTTCGCTGCTTTAGCAGCTTTTGCCGCGGCTTTTTTCTGAGCCATGATCTCGGCCTTTTTCTTGGCTTTGATTTTTGCCGCCATTTGGGCTGCTTTCTTCTTTTCTTGTTCTTTCTGGGCCTTCATGCGCATCGATTCGCGAGCCGCTTGTTTCGCAGCCTTGTCGGCCGCTTTTTTCGATTCTTTTTCAGAGCGAGCTTTTTCGCGAGCTGCCAGTCGTTCAGCTTTAGCGGCCATTTTGGCTTCGAGTTTAGCTTGAACTTTAGCGGCCTGAGCCGCTTGCGCAGCAGCTTGGCTAGCGGCCTGTTCTTGTGCGCGCAACGCTTTGCGCTTATTCATGATGCGAGTCAAAATCTCGTAAGCTTCAATTCGGAGTCCGTTATCGTAAACGAAACTATAAAAACCCTGGATTTCGGGACTTTGGCGAAACTTCTTGGCGGACGTAGGGATGCTTTCCGACTGCTTAAAATCGATGAAACTGCCGTCTTTTGAGAGGTTTGGCTTATTTGACATGAAAGACTCCTGGTTTTGAGGCAAGGTGCAAATTAATGGACACCCATTCGATAGTCAATGTGGGAAGCTCGTCGTGAGGGAGAAATATGTTAATTTTGGATGGTAAAGCAGTCGCCGCGAAGGTGCGGACAAAGGTAAAATCAGACGTCGAGAGCTTCAAATCAAAGTATAAACGTGTACCCGGCCTGGCAGTTGTCCTCGTCGGAGAGGACCCAGCAAGCCAGGTTTACGTCCGCAATAAGATAAAAGCGTGTGAAGAGGCCGGGATCGAGTCATTCCACCATGTCATGCCAGTGGACACGAGTGAGAAGAGTTTAATCGCAAAAGTAGAAAGTCTAAATGCGGACGACAAAGTCGACGGAATTTTAGTTCAGTTGCCACTCCCTAAGCACTTACAAACAGAAAAAATCATTGAATTGATTCGTCCGGATAAAGATGTCGATGGTCTCACCGAGGCCAGCCTCGGAGCCTTATTCGCTGGCCGTGCAAACGTTGCCCCCTGCACACCGGCAGGAGTTATTGAAATTCTGAAACACTATCATTTACCGATCGCCGGTCAGTCAGCCGTTGTTGTTGGACGAAGCCAAATTGTGGGTCGCCCGATGTTTGCACTGTTGGTAGAAGAAAATGCGACGGTGACAATGGCTCATTCTAAAACCAGAGATCTCGAAGCGGTCACTCGCCAAGCAGACATCGTAGTAGTTGCGGCCGGTAAGCCGCGGTTCCTTGGCAAAAATGCATTTAAAAAAGACGCAATCGTTATCGATGTGGGAATTCATCGACGTCCCGAAGGCCTTTGCGGCGACGTTCGCTATGAAGAACTTGAGGGACACGTTAAAGCGGCTACTCCGGTTCCGGGTGGAGTCGGGGCGATGACTATTGCCATGCTTCTAGTAAATACTCTCAGTTTAGCAAAGAAGAGATTAAATTAAGCGAATATTTCGGAGTGAAGGCGGCACCGGACCATTAGGTCGCGAGAGTCGGCTTTTAAATGCTTCGCTGCGGACTGGTTGAATATTGCCGAAGCCGTATTTTGTTGGGTTCTGACCGATTTCTCTCCAGGCGAGCACCCGAAAAGCGTAGTCCATTGATTCGTCGGACACTCCCATGCCGTATTTTTTTACCTTCGCTAGGGTTATGTCGACTCCCGAAATTGTTTCCAAGCGGGATGTTAATGCTTTTTGCATTTTTCGTTGTGCATCGGTCACCCGATTTTTAGCGCCACCAGGGCCCGCGTGATAAGCAAGTAATGCCAGTGCATGATCTTGGGGAAATGCGTCTGAAAGTTTGCCGATATAAAATCCGGCCATGTACGTCGCCTGAACTAGATATCCGCGATCATCATTTGGATCCCATTTCATATAATTCACGGGAACATAATTAAACGATTCGCCACTTTTAGTTTTAATTTCTTGAGCCGTTCTATTGATGATCTGCCAGGGGCCGAAAGCCGAGTTATTCGCATTGGTACGAATGAGTGTTACCTGAGTGGCATTAAAAGCCCCGGATTTTAAATAAGCGGATTCGACCGGCAAGATGTAAGCGAACTCGGGCGAAACTCGAACGGCTTCTAATACTCCGGCGATGACGGGGCTGACATTCGGAGCGTGCGTGAAAAATCCGCGAAGTCCTTTTGGATCGTTTTTTATCAGCCATTGCACTTGTCGTTGGGTCTCGGGATGGTTGCCGTATTCCGCGAGGTCAGCCGTAGCCGCTCGCACTTTCGGGTCGGTACTTTTGCCTTCGAACACGGCTTTGCCCGGCTCGAGCGTGGGACCCGCAGAATGAGCTGTGTCTTCGCCATCAACAGCGTCTTCGGGGTCGATGTCGGTTTTATCTTTTTCAATTTGAATCATTGCGGTTTCGTTGCCGTCGACAACTTCAACTAACATATCACCGAGGCTCGGATCATTACCGACCAGCCGGCCACCGACGTTCTTTCCGTTTATCTGAGCGAGTTTAATATCGCTGACGACCATAGAAGTGTCGAAAAGTTCCGCCAAAACGTAAAACTTCGGTTGTTGGGCAGCTGCACCAGCCAACCAGACTTTTGAAACGGAAGGACCTTCAACAACAACGACTGATTTTTGTTCCGCGCGTATTGTGCCGGCGCGGGAAGCTGGAAGTGCAGTTTCGAGCGCGCGGAGCGGACCTGACACATAAGGTGTGTTCACTCGTCGACGCATCAGCTGCACAATTGGCGTCGCTCTCGAGACGAGAATGCCGATTTCATTTTTTGA
>JAYTDP010000095.1:0-4065 GCA_043735865.1 Bdellovibrionales bacterium | reverse complement strand
CTTAGTCGCGACTTCATCGAAGGGATTGCGAAGAGCCAAGGTCTAACTGAAGTTGAAACACAAAAAGTTGAACTTGAAGCCGTTGTGACCCAAAGTCTGCAAGATTTGAGACCCCTGTTGACGAAGAATGAAATTCATTTAGAAGAGAATTACAAAAGTCGCGCCCGAGTTGAAATTAGTCCAGGCGAATTTAGACAAATCCTTCGCCACATATTTCAATTCCAAGTTCAGCGTCTCTCGGCCATTTCGTCTTACCGCAAATTGAGTCTCGATATTGAGCAGGCCGGGCCATTCTTACGTTTGAGAGTGAGGGATTCCGCGCCGTCCCCTGAGACGGACGTTCTTCGTCGTTTTTTCGAGCCGTTTCAGATTGAAGGGCTACAGTTTTCTTTGGCGAAAAATATTATAGAAAAATTTCGCGGCACTTTGACCGTGGAAAAATCTGAAACTGGTGGCCTCGAGTTTCGGTTTGATTTGCCCGCATTAGAGGCGCCTGTAGCTTCAGCAACGCCAGCTTTGGCACCTCCTATACCAATAGTAGAGGTCACGAATTCAAAATTTATATTAAATGGCCAAGCGCCGCTCGAGAAAATGGAGATTAAAGATCTTCCGCCGTCGCCGACGCTCGCACCGACTCCAATCGTCGACGCCGAAATTCGAAGCCAAGTTATCGCAGAAGAACTTTCGGTTGTTATCCGTAAACCGAAAACGACGGAAGAGGGCTAAGCTTGAATATTCAGAGCTACCGGTCTTCGTTTACGGTTTCGATTCTCGACTCGAATCTGACTCGCGCGAAAACCGTGTCGGACATTTTAGAAAACAGCGGGTACAGCATTCTTCACTATCTGAATGAAAAAAGTTTTGCGCTCGACTGGCGGCAAAACCCTCCGCACATTCTAATCGTGAATTATGACGACACTGAGGCATTAAATAAAAATTCATTGGGTGAATGGCTGGGGCAATTGCAGGCCAAATTGCCTGAGGTTCACGTCATCACCCTATGTCCGGAGAAATCGCTTACGCATGCGCTCGAGCTCTACGAATCCGGCGTGTACGATATCGTGGCCTTTCCTTTTCAAAGTCCGCGGCAGATACTTCGCGCGGTCGACCGAGCTGCCGAGGGCGACTACTTTCGCTATCTCAATGAACAGCTCAAAGAAAAAGTTTCGGCGCAAGCTGCACTCACTGGAGAGTCGAATTTTTCTCTATTCGCGATTTGGGCGCACGAACTGTTTCGAAAAAATGAGCCGTCGACCGGGCTCACCCATCTCATGAAAGAGATTTCGCGTTATCTGGCGGGCGCCGAAGTTTTGTATTTCAAATTTGTCCAGAGTCGCGGCACACTTGTCGCCGAGCAAAGCATGGGACTTGAGATGCGGCTCTTGGCCAATGTCGGTATTGAGCTGCGTACCACCGAGACTGAGTTCAATGACTCGCACATGCTAAAGCCTCAGAACCTCAAAGGATTGAAAGAACTGATCAAGAATGGGTTCAAGAAAAAAGAGTATGCGGCTTTCCCTG
Source organism: Bdellovibrionales bacterium (assembly GCA_043735865.1). Classification (GTDB taxonomy): domain Bacteria; phylum Bdellovibrionota; class Bdellovibrionia; order Bdellovibrionales; family UBA1609; genus CAYHVK01. The sequence goes on along the minus strand of JAYTDP010000095.1, from coordinate 2,544 downwards.
TCATCGCTGGCCGCGACGTGAAAGGAACTCTTGTGGTGATCCCGAAAGACGGGCAGCTGAATGTCGTGAATGATCCCTACATTCGTCTCTGTTTAGAAGCGCACCACCAGCTCGAGCGAGTACTGGGCTTAAAAGCAAAAATGCAGAAGACGACATTGCTCGACGAGCAAACCGAGGTTTTCAATCGCGATTTTATTTTGCGTAAAGTGAAAGAGGAAATCTCGCGCGCCCGCCGCATTCTGAAGCCGGTTGCCGTGCTGCTGCTTTCGATCGATCGCTTTCATGAATTTCAGTTGGCTGAGCCGATCACTGAGGTCGACAAGCTTCTTAAAAGTTTTGCGAATTTATTTCTCCGTAACAGCCGGCTCAACGATCTCGTGGGCCGCATTGAGGAGGATCAATTTGTTTTGATTTTGCCTCACACTGACAAAAAAGGCGCCGCGATTAAAGCCGAGCGACTGCGCCGGATGATCGAGTCGGCGGACTTCTCAAAAGTTTTGAATAAACAAAGACAATTTACAGTCAGCATTGGGGTTAGCGAGTATCCTTCGATTTGTCATGATGCCGAAGCGATGATTCAAACCGCTGAAGATGCTTTGTATCAAGTCAAAAAGACGGGCGACAATCGCGTTTGCCTCTCTTCTGCCCAACCTAATTTTGTCCCAGACTTTGATATCAAAGGGAGCTAAAGATGCAGCTCCGGCCCACGCTCGCTCGAATCAACCTCGCAAATATTCGACATAATTTTCGAACATTAAAAGCTCTTCAGCTCTCGGGCGGCGATTTCTCGAGTTCATTCTTTTGCCCCATGGTAAAAGCGGACGCTTACGGGCATGGCGCAATTGAAGTTTCAAAAGCGGTTTTGGCAGAGGGCGCCGAACATATTGGTGTTGCCACAATTGAAGAAGGCATAGAGTTGCGCCAGGCTCTTGGATCGCAGCCTCGTATTTTAACTTTTGCTCCATTATCACTTGAATCGGCACTTGCGGCGATTGAAGCCGATCTTACGCCGGTCATTTCGTCTTGGTTCGATATAGAATTGCTCGAAAAATGTTTGCATTCAAAAGCCCAATTTCCAGTGCATTTGAAATTTAATACCGGAATGTTTCGTCTCGGATTTCATGTTCAAGAAGCAGAGACACTCGCTAAGCATTTTTATTCGCATGCCCAGTTTGAATTACAAGGAGTGTGCACGCACTTAACCGATGGCGAAGACGCGCACAGGCCCCAAGGGCAGACGGCTCTTCAAATTAAAAACTTTTTATTGGTGACTCGCGCATTCCAGTCCGAAAAAATTTTTCACCACGCGCTCAACAGTTCGGCTCTCCTAGCGCGTTCGACATCTGACGCGAGATTAGCGCCGCTCGGTGCCCGCACGGGCATTTCTCTCTATGGAATAAAACCCAGCCTCCTAGAACCAAGTCCAGCCGAACTAAAAAAATGGCAAGCGATCGACCTTAAGCCGGCCCTGTCGTTCGAGACAAAAATCGCCATCACCCAAGCTGTCGAAAAAGGCCAGGCTGTGTCTTACAACCGAAGGTGGACGAGCGAAAAGAAGTCACTGGTCGGGGTCCTGCCGGTTGGATACGCGGACGGATATCATCGCCGGCTTTCAAATAGAAGCCGCGCTCTTATTAGAGGAAGGTCGGTGCCTGTTGTTGGTACCGTCTGCATGGATTATACTTTAATCGACGCAACTGCGCTTGGATTCGAGAGCAAAGATTTGTACGGCGAAAGCGTAATCCTGATCGGCTCGCAAGGTTCGGAAGTTATTTTGGCTTCCGAACTGGCGGAGTTATCCGGCACAAATCCATACGAAATTCTCACCAGCATCAGCCGTCGTGTACCTAGGGTGTATGAATGATCAAGGCCTGGGTCGACGTTCGCCAAAAGGTGAACAGTTCGATCGACAATTTTTTTTGGGGAATCTCATCGAAGGCGATCGAATTTTTTTCGACCGCCGGTGCCGTTATTATTTTTTTCTGGCAATCTTTTAAGCTCGCTTTCAAGCGCCCGTACCGATTTGAAGAAATCGTCAAGCATCTCGAATTTATCGGTAACAAATCCATCCTCATAATTTGTCTAACCGGTTCGTTTACAGGAATGGCGATGGCCTACCAAATTTATCTCGGATTCAAGCTTGTGAATGCCGTGAACCTGGTTGGTCCAACTGTGGGCCTCGGCATCACTCGAGAGCTGGGGCCGGTTCTCACGGGTCTTATCGTATCGGCTCGAGCGGGTGGAGCCATGGCCGCGCGCCTCGGCACTATGCGAGTGAATGAACAAATCGATGCGCTTGAAGTGATGGGCGTGGATCCAAAGCAATACTTGATTGCGCCGCGAATCATAGCAGCTTTAATTGCGATGCCTTTACTCTGCGGAGTTTTCGATTTCGTTGCGATGGGCGGCGCTTATTTACTTTGCGTCAGACTTCTAGGATTAGATGAAGCGATTTTCTGGGATAAAATTCAGATCTGGTTAAATCCGCGAGATATCAATGAAGGCTTAATTAAAGCCGCCGTCTTCGGAATGATGTTCGCCGCA